>JADGOU010000056.1 GCA_017882835.1 Frankiaceae bacterium
AAGTCGCTGACCAACCGCGAGGTCGTCGAACCTGCGCTGGAGAAGGGCGACCTCGACGTGGTGGCGGACTACGTCGGGACGTTGACCGAGTTCCTCAACAAGAAGGACAACGGGGCGAACGCGACGCCACTGGCCTCGCCGGATGTGGACAAGACGGTGACGGCGCTGCGTACGCTCACCGACAAGCGGGGGTTGGTGGCGCTGAACCCCTCGCCGGCCACGGACCAGAACGCCTTCGCCGTCACCAAGGACTTCGCCACCAAGAACAAGCTCACCAAGCTGTCCGACCTGTCCGGGTACGCCGGCAAGCTCACCCTGGGCGGTCCGCCAGAGTGCCCGACCCGGCCGTTCTGCCAGCCGGGGCTGCAGGGCACCTACGGGTTGAAGTTCGCCGGCTTCAAATCCCTGGACTCGGGCGGTCCGCTGACCAAGCAGGCGATCAAGACCGGTCAGGTCGACATCGGCCTGGTGTTCTCCTCCGACGGCGGCATCGACGCGCTCGGCCTGCAGGTGCTTACCGACGACAAGAAGCTCCAGACCGCCGACAACATCGTCCCGATCGTGCGCAAGGACAAGGCCAACGACCCGCTGACCGGAGCGCTGAACAAGGTGTCCGCGGCCATGACCACCGACGACCTGGTCAAGCTGAACAAGCGGGTGGACACCGACCGCGAGGACGCGGCGACGGTGGCCAAGGACTTCCTCAAGTCCAAGGGCCTGGCCTAGCCAGGCCTAGCCACGGCCTAGATCGGCAGTCCTCTCCTGCCCAACGGTTGTTCCTGACCACGCGGTTGTTCCTGACCACGCGGTGTCAGCCGTACCAGCCACCCGGCGGCAACTGCTCGCCGGCCTCGACCGCCCAGTCCAACAGGTTGCCCGGCGGCGGCAACGGACACGCCCACGCCGCGTCGTAGGCACACGACGGGTGGTACAAGAAGTTGAGGTCGACCACCAGGACGCCGCGACCGGTGGCCAGGTCGACGTCGCCGCCGAGGTCGGCGCCCTTGACGGTGTCGAGCAGATAACGCCCCCCGCCGTACGACGTGGAGCCGGCGGAGGCGTCCCGGACGGGCACGAACAACCCGCCGCCGTATGAGCCCAGCCACCACGCGGACAGCGCGCCGCGGCCGTCCGGGAGCCGCAGCACGCCGAGCCGGTCGAACGGCACGACCCCGTCGGTCGCGGTCGGTACGTCCAGGTGCATCGGCGGCACGTCCGGGTCCAGGGGGAGCTCGAATCGCAGGCTGGCGTCGTACGGCGCCACCGGCAGGCCGTCGAATTCCGGCCGTCGGGTGACCGGCAACGGGCTGTCCGGATGGTGGGCGAACAGGGCGTCGCGCCCGGCGCTCCACAGCACGTGCGCGGTGACCGGTTCCGGTTCGGCCTGGACGAGGCGGTAGAGGTCGGCGACGCGCCGCCGCCAGCCGAGCAGGGTGAGCGACATCCGTGCAGCCTGGTCCGTCGTCCGGTTCTTGTCGACGACCCGGGCCGGATCCGCCTCGCAACTTGCCGCCATCCCCAGCGATGTTGAGCCCACGTGCGGATCAACGGCTCGGATACGCACGTGGGCTCAACATCGGCGTACGGCGCGGCGCGGGGCTCAACATCGGCGCCTCCGCGCGCCGGTACAAGCCGTCGGCGGCGTACCAGGCGTCGTACCAGACGTCGGCCATGGCGTTCGCCACGAACGCAGACGCGAGGACCCGGTTGCAGGAGGCGACCGGCGGCTGGCGGGCACGTCGTCGATTGCTCCCACCGCCACCTGGCTCCGGTAGGGAGTGTTCGGGGCATGTCGGGCGTATCGGGCGCGTTACCCTGATGTGTCGCACCTGCGCTGGTGCGCCGCACTCGTCCGGTACCCCCGAGGACTGGAACGCCCGCATGCCGCGCACAAGTCCCGCCACGCCAGGAAGCCCGCTGCCCGCCGCCGGGCTGGCCGCGGCCGCGGCCGCGCGCCCCGGTCGGATGGCCGTCGGTGTCGTCGGCGTCGGCCGGGTAGGTGCCGTGCTCGGCGCGGCGCTACGGCGCGCCGGGCACACGATCGTGGCCGCGTCTGCCGTCTCCACCGCCAGTCGCACCCGGGCGTCGACGCTGCTGCCGGGCGCGCCACTGCTGCCGGTCGACGAGGTGGTCGCCCGTTCGGAGCTGGTCCTGCTCGCGGTCCCTGATGACGCGCTGCCTGACCTGGTCGACGGCCTGGCGGCCACCGGAGCCGTGCGCCGCGGCACGCTGCTGGTCCACGTCTCCGGTCGGTACGGGCTGGGCGTGCTGGCGCCGGCCGTCCGGTGCGGAGCGCTCCCGCTGGCGCTGCACCCCATCATGACCTTCACCGGGTCTACCCCGGACCTCGAGCGGCTGAGCGGCGCCAGCTTCGGGGTGACCGCGCCCGAGCCGCTGCGGCCGGTCGCCGAGGCGCTGGTGCTGGAGATGGGCGGCGAGCCGGTCGTCGTGACCGACGCCCTGCGCCCGCTCTACCACGCCGCCCTCGCCGTGGGCGCCAACCACCTGGTGACGCTGGTCGCCGAAGCGGTCGCGCTGCTCGGCGCAGCGGGGGTTGAGCACCCGGCGCGGGTCATCGCGCCCCTGCTCAGCGCGGCGCTGGACAATGCGTTGCGTTCCGGCGACGCCGCGCTGACCGGCCCGGTTGCCCGCGGGGACGCCGGCACCGTCGCGGCGCACGTGGCCGCCCTGACGGTGGCCGCGCCGGGCTCGGTCCCGGCGTACGTGGCCATGGCTCGGCTCACCGCCGACCGCGCGTTGGCGGCCGGGCGGCTGGCGCCGGCCGGCGCGGCGGCGCTGCTGGACGTGCTGGCCGGTCCGGTGGACGGGGCGGCCCGATGACCATGCCGAGGCCAATGACCCAGCGCCGTCCGATCACCGAGCCTCGCCCGATGCCGGTGCTGACGACCCGCGACGAGCTGGCGGCCGCCCGCGACGCCCTGGCCGCCCGCGGCGCCCGGGTGGCGGTCGTGATGACCATGGGTGCTTTACACGACGGGCACGCCGCCCTGCTGCGGGCCGCCCGCGAACTGGCGGACGCTGTGATCGCGACAATCTTCGTCAACCCGCTGCAGTTCGGCCCGACCGAGGACCGCGACCGCTACCCGCGGACCCTGGCCGCAGATGTTGCCGTCTGCCAGCGAGCAGCCGTCGAGGCGGTCTTCGCCCCCGCGCAGGCCGTCGTCTACCCCGAGCCCCCGCAGGTCACCGTCGGCGCCGGTCCGCTCGGTAACGTGTTGGAGGGTGCCAGCCGCCCCGGCCACTTCGACGGCGTGCTGACCGTGGTCGCCAAGCTGCTGCACCTGACCCGACCGGACGTTGCCGTCTTCGGGGAGAAGGACGCCCAGCAGTTGGTGTTGATCCGCCGAATGGTGCGCGACCTTGACTTCGGCGTCGACGTGGTCGGCGTGCCGACCGTGCGCGAACCCGACGGCCTTGCCTTATCCAGCCGCAATCGCTACCTCGCACCGGCCGAGCGCGCCACCGCCCTGGCGCTGTCCCGGGCCTTGCGCGCCGGTGCAACGGCCGCCGCGGCCGGGCCGACGCAGGTACGCCGGGCAGCCCACGCCGTCCTCGACGCGGAGCCGGGCCTGCGGCTGGACTACCTCGCCCTGGTGGACCCGGCCACGCTTGCCGAGGTCGAAGACAACCATGCCGGACCGGCATTGCTGGCGGTTGCCGGGCGGGTCGGCGCTACCCGCCTCATCGACAACGTGACCATGCGCATTTCCGAACAAGTTTCCGGGCAACTTTTCGGACAGCCCTCCCACTCGTCCGCCGGTGCCGGCGGCAGGCACGTACTCAAGGAGCCGTGACCTCGTGTTCCGCACCATGCTCAAGTCCAAGATCCATCGCGCCACCGTCACCCAGGCCGACCTGCACTACGTGGGGTCGGTCACCGTGGACGAGGACCTGATGGAGGCCGCCGACCTGCTTCTCGGCGAGCAGGTCACCATCGTCGACATCAACAACGGGGCCCGGCTGGAGACCTACGTCATCACCGGCCCGCGCGGTAGCGGCATCATCGGCATCAACGGCCCGGCCGCCCGGCTGGTGGCCGAGGGCGACCTGGTGATTCTGATCAGCTACTGCACGGTGACCGACGCGGAGGCGCGGTCGCTGCGACCGAAGGTGGTCTTCGTCGACGCGGCGAACCAGGTGGTCGGTACCGGCGGTGATCCGGCGGCGACCTTGCCGGGGTTGGGGCTGCTTCGGGGTGACCAGGTGCACGAGTCCGACGCCACCGCCCTGATCTGGTGACCGCCGATCCACTGTCCGAGCACGTCGAGACCGCGTTGGCGGCGGCCGGGCTGGATCGCCGGTACGTCGTGGCGCTGGCCCAGGCGGCGCTGGCCGAGGACCTGGCCGGGGGCGTGGACGTCACCAGCGTGGCCACCGTGCCGGCGGAGGTTGGTAGTACCGCGGACTTCGTCGCTCGGGGGACCGGCGTCGTCGCCGGCTTGCCGATTGCGGCGGTGGTGTTGGAGCTGGCGACCAAAGGCGTCGCCCGGTTCGGGCCGAGCGCCACCGACGGCGAGCGCGTCCGCCCCGGGTCGGTGGTGTTGACGGTCACCGGTCCCACCCGAGCGCTGCTCACCGCCGAGCGCACCGCGCTGAACCTGCTCTGCCACCTGTCCGGCGTCGCGACCCTGACCCGCGCCTGGGCGGACGCCGTCGCCGGCACCGGGGCGCGGATTCGCGACACCCGCAAGACCACCCCCGGCCTGCGCGCCCTGGAGAAGTACGCCGTGCGCTGCGGCGGCGGCGTCAACCACCGGATGTCGCTGTCGGACGCAGCGCTGGTCAAGGACAACCACGTGCTCGCCGCGGGCGGTGTGCGGGCGGCCTTCCAGGCGGTGCGAGCCACGTTCCCCGGGCTGTCGGTCGAGGTCGAGTGCGACACCGTCGAACAGGTAGGCGAGGCGGTCGCGGCCGGTGCTGATCTCGTCCTGCTGGACAACATGGGCCTGGCGGAGCTGCGCCGGTCGGTCGAGGTGGCTGCCGGCCGCGCCGGCCTGGAAGCCAGTGGTGGGCTCACCCTGGACATGGCGTATGACGTGGCCGCCACCGGCGTGGACTACCTGGCGATCGGCGCGCTGACCCACTCCGCGCCCGCGCTCGACATCGGCGTGGACCTGCGGAGCGGCTGATGCTGCTCACCATCGACGTGGGCAACACCACGACGGTGCTCGGCGTCTTCGCCGGCACCGAGTTGCGCGACCACTGGCGGATCGCGACCGACCATCGGCGCACCGCTGACGAGCTCGCGCTGCTGGTGCGGGGCCTGCTGGCCGCGTCCCCCGAAAGCGCCGGCGCCGGACCGGTCGTGGTCACCGGCATCGCGGCGTGCTCGACCGTGCCGTCGGTCCTGCACGAGGTCCGGCAGATGTGTCGGCACTACTTCCCGCAGGTGCCGACGGTCGTGGTGGAGCCGGGCGTGCGCACCGGCGTGCCAATCCTGACCGACAACCCGAAAGAGGTGGGGGCGGACCGGGTGGTCAACGCGCTCGGGGCCTTCCACCTCTACGGCGGCCCCACCGTGGTGGTGGACTTCGGCACCGCCACCTCGTTCGACGCGGTCAGCGCGAAGGGGGAGTTCCTCGGCGGTGCCATCGCCCCCGGAGTGGAGATCTCCGTTGATGCCCTGGGCGCCCGCGGCGCTCAGCTGCTCAAGGTCGAGCTCGCCCGGCCGCGGTCGGTGATCGGCAAGAACACGGTCGAGGCGCTGCAGTCCGGCATCCTCTTCGGCTCCGCTGGCCAGGTCGACGGGGTCGTCCGGCGGATGGTGGCCGAGCTGGGCGAGGCCACCACCGTGCTGGCCACCGGTGGGCTGGCGCCGCTGCTGATCCGCGAGTGCGCGACCATCAACGCGCACGAGCCATGGCTCACCCTGGTCGGCCTGCGGCTGGTCTATGCCCGTAACGTCGATGACCGCAACGTGGAAGCCCGCAACGTGGAAGCCCGCAACGTTGGCGAGCGGATCACGCCGTAGGCTGACCTCCCGTGACCTGCCCCGACGGCGACCCGGACCTCGGGACCGCCGACACCTCGGAGCAGATGCAGGTCCGCCGGGACAAGCTCGACCGACTGCGGGCCGCCGGCGTCGATCCGTACCCGCACGGCTTTCCGCGCACGACCACGCACGCGGCGCTGCGCAAGCGGTTCGCCGCACTGGCCCCCGACACCGCGACCGGCGAGCACGTCGGTGTGGCGGGTCGAGTGGTGCTGAACCGGCTCGGGGGCAAGCTCTGCTTCGCCACCCTGCGCGACGGCAGCGGCGACCTGCAGGTGATGTTCAGCCTGGACCGGCTGGGTGCGGATGCGCTCGCCCACTGGAAGTCCGACGTCGACCTCGGCGACCACGTCGGCGTCGAAGGAGAGGTGATCACATCTCGGCGCGGTGAACTCAGCGTGCTGGCCGACCGCTGGGTGCTCACCGCCAAGTCGCTGCGGCCGCTGCCGGAGAAGTTCCGCGGGCTGTCCGACCCGGAGGCCCGCGTCCGGCAGCGCTACCTCGACCTGGTCGTCAACCCGGACGCACGCCGGATGCTCGAGGTGCGCAGCGCCACCGTGCGTTCGATTCGGGCGTCGCTGGAGCGCCGGGGATTCATCGAGGTGGAGACCCCGATGCTGCAGCCGGTGCACGGTGGAGCGACCGCCCGACCCTTCGTCACCCACATGAACGCCCTCAACCTGCCGCTCTACCTGCGCATTGCTCCGGAGCTCTACCTCAAGCGCCTGCTGGTCGGTGGGGTGGAGCAGGTCTTCGAGATCAACCGCAGCTTCCGCAACGAGGGTATCGACGCCAGCCACAATCCCGAGTTCACGATGCTGGAGGCCTACCAGGCCTATGGCGACTACGACTCCATGGCGGCGCTGACCCGTGAGCTGATCCAGGAGGCCACCGTCGCGGCGTACGGCTCAACAGTGGTCCGGCACACCGACGGCAGCGAGCACGACTTCGGTGGCGACTGGCGATCGATGACCGTGCACGCCGCCATCTCGGCCGTGCTCGGCGAGGAGGTCGCGACCGACACTCCGGTCGAGGTGCTGCGCAGGTTGGGGGAGTCCGACGGTGTGCCGCTCGACCCGGGGTGGAACGCCGGCCAGGTAGTGCTGGAGCTTTACGAGCGGCTGGTCGAGGAGCGCACCACCGAGCCGACCTTCTACCGCGACTTCCCGACCGAGGTCTCGCCGCTCACTCGCGTTCATCGGGCCGACCCCCGGCTGGCCGAGCGCTGGGACCTGGTGGCGTTCGGTCGAGAGATCGGTACGGCGTACAGCGAGCTGACCGACCCCGTGGAGCAGCGCCGCCGGCTGACCGAGCAATCTCTGCTCGCGGCCGGCGGCGATGTCGAGGCGATGCGTCTGGACGAGGACTTCCTTCGGGCGCTGGAGTACGGCATGCCGCCGGCGGGCGGAATGGGGTTGGGTATCGACCGGCTGCTTATGTGCCTGACCGGCACGAACATCCGCCAGACCATCCTGTTTCCGTTGGTGCGGCCGCAGTCCCGTTAGTGCGGGGCCGGTCCGGACGTCGATCACGCGGCGCCATTCGGCGCAACTCGCCGGCTCGTATAATTGCCGCCCGAGCAAATGTGCGCTTTCATTGTGGGGACGCCACGGGGGCTCGCGTCAGTCGATAGCAGAAAGGCGTACAGGTGGCGCAGAAAGTTCAGGTGTTGCTCGTCTGCGATGTCCACGGCGACGACACAGTCGGTGACGAAACGATTACATTCTCGCTAGAGGGATCGGCGTACGAGGTCGACGTCTGCGAAAAGCACGCGGACGAAATCCGTGATGCCTTCGCGCCGTTCATCGGGGCTGCCCGCCGGTCCGCCGGCCGGGGCGGCGGCGGGCGCCGCGGCCGGGGTCGCGCCGCTGCCGGTAGTGGCTCTGGTGATCGGCAGAAGGTGACCGACATCCGGGCTTGGGCCAAGGCGCAGGGACTCGAGGTCAGCGAGCGCGGCCGGATCGCCCGGGCCGTGATCGAGCAGTACCAGGCCGCGCACTGACGGCCTGACCCGCGGGGTGCTGCCGGTCGACCCAGACGACCGGTTCAGTTCGGCTGCCCGGCCGCTCACTCGACGGCCCGCCGTGTCCGCCCGGCGGGCCGTCGTGCTGCCCGGGCGCAAGTGTGGTCAGCCCCGTGCCCGAAATGAGGCAG
Organism: Frankiaceae bacterium; assembly: GCA_017882835.1. Classification (GTDB taxonomy): domain Bacteria; phylum Actinomycetota; class Actinomycetes; order JADGOU01; family JADGOU01; genus JADGOU01. Next base: position 8,168 of record JADGOU010000056.1, read on the forward strand.
GCAGAACCGGGATGGCCCCGACCCGTTCGCTCCCGGCGTACCGCCCGGATGGGAACAGGCTGGAACACCGACTTCGCGCAGGTAGTTGAACCGCACGTGACCTGTGCCGACCCCAGCACGAGGTCGACGCGGACCGGTCCGACGGGCGGTCTGGTGGTCAGCCCGAGCAGCGAACGCAGGCAGCCGGGCTAGCATGCGGAGGGCCGGGCCGACGGGTCAGGTTCTCCGCTCTGTGAGGAGCGATCATGTTCGAACGGTTCACCGACCGGGCTCGCCGGGTTGTCGTCCTGGCCCAGGAAGAGGCCCGGATGCTCAATCACAACTACATCGGCACGGAGCACATCCTGCTCGGCCTCATCCACGAGGGTGAGGGCGTGGCGGCCAAGGCGCTGGAGTCGCTCGGCATCAGCTTGGAGGGTGTCCGCAGCCAGGTCGAGGAGATCATCGGCCAGGGCCAGTCGGCCCCCAGCGGACACATCCCGTTCACGCCGCGCGCCAAGAAGGTGCTCGAGCTCAGCCTGCGCGAGGCGCTGCAGCTCGGCCACAACTACATCGGCACCGAGCACATCCTGCTGGGGCTGATCCGCGAGGGCGAGGGGGTCGCCGCCCAGGTCCTGGTCAAGCTGGGTGCGGACCTCAACCGCGTCCGTCAGCAGGTCATCCAGCTGCTCTCGGGCTACCAGGGCAAGGAGGCGGCAACCGCCGGCGGTCCAGCCGAGGGGACGCCCTCGACCTCACTGGTGCTCGACCAGTTCGGCCGCAACCTCACGCAGGCAGCGCGGGAAAACAAGCTCGACCCGGTGATCGGGCGCGAGAAGGAGATCGAGCGGGTCATGCAGGTGCTGTCCCGCCGGACCAAGAACAACCCGGTGCTCGTCGGCGAGCCCGGCGTGGGCAAGACGGCGGTCGTCGAGGGCCTGGCCCAGGCGATCGTCAAGGGCGAGGTGCCGGAGACGCTCAAGGACAAGCAGCTCTACACGCTCGACCTCGGCGCGCTGGTGGCCGGCAGCCGCTACCGCGGTGACTTCGAGGAGCGGCTGAAGAAGGTCCTCAAGGAGATCCGCACCCGCGGCGACATCATCCTGTTCATCGACGAGCTGCACACCCTGGTCGGCGCCGGGGCCGCCGAGGGCGCGATCGACGCGGCCTCGATCCTCAAGCCGATGCTCGCCCGCGGTGAGCTGCAGACGATCGGCGCGACCACGCTGGACGAGTACCGCAAGCACCTGGAGAAGGACGCCGCCCTGGAGCGGCGCTTCCAGCCGATCCAGGTCGGGGAGCCTTCGCTCGCTCACACGATCGAGATCCTCAAGGGCCTACGGGACCGATACGAGGCGCACCACCGGGTCTCCATCACCGACGGGGCGCTGGTGGCCGCGGCCACGCTGGCGGAGCGCTACATCTCCGACCGGTTCCTGCCGGACAAGGCGATCGACCTGATCGACGAGGCCGGCTCCCGGATGCGCATCCGGCGGATGACCGCGCCGCCGGACCTGCGCGAGTTCGACGAGCGGATCGCCGACGTGCGCCGGGAGAAGGAGTCCTCGATCGACGCGCAGGACTTCGAAAAGGCCGCCGCGCTGCGCGACCGGGAGAAGCAGCTGCTCGCCGAGAAAGCGAAGCGGGAGAAGGAGTGGAAGGCCGGCGACATGGACGTCGTGGCCGAGGTCGACGACGAGCAGATCGCCGAGGTGCTGGCCACCTGGACCGGCATCCCGGTGTTCAAGCTCACCGAGGAGGAGACCGCCCGACTGCTGCGGATGGAACTGGAGCTGCACAAGCGGGTGATCGGCCAGGAGCAGGCGGTCAAGGCGGTGTCGCAGGCGATCCGGCGCACCCGGGCCGGGCTCAAGGACCCGAAGCGGCCCGGTGGCTCCTTTATCTTCGCCGGCCCGTCCGGCGTCGGTAAGACCGAGCTGTCCAAGACGCTGGCCGATTTCCTCTTCGGCGACGAGAACGCGCTGATCCAGCTCGACATGAGCGAGTACATGGAGAAGCACACGGTCTCGCGTCTGGTTGGCTCACCTCCTGGTTATGTCGGCTATGAGGAGGGTGGCCAGCTGACTGAGCGGGTCCGGCGCAAGCCGTTCTCCGTGGTGCTCTTCGACGAGGTCGAGAAGGCCCACCCAGACGTCTTCAACACGCTGCTGCAGATTCTCGAAGACGGCCGGCTGACCGATTCCCAGGGTCGGGTGGTGGACTTCAAGAACACCATCCTGATCATGACGTCGAACTTGGGCACCCGGGACATCTCCAAGGGCCTCAATCTTGGTTTCTCCAAGGCGCACGACAAGTTCGGCGACTACGAGCGGATGAAGACCAAGGTGGTGGAGGAGCTCAAGCAGCACTTCCGGCCGGAGTTCCTCAACCGGATCGACGACACCATCGTCTTCCACCAGCTCTCCGAGGACGAGATCGTCCAGATCGTCGATCTCATGCTCAACCGGGTGGACGCGCAGTTGCGCAACAAGGACATGGGCCTGGAGCTCACACCAGCCGCCAAGGCGCTGCTGGCCAAGAAGGGCTACGACCCCGTCATGGGCGCGCGGCCATTGCGCCGGACCATCCAGCGGGAGATCGAGGACATCCTGTCGGAGAAGATCCTGTTCGGAGACCTCAAGGCCGGCCAGATCGTCGTCGTGGACGTCACCGGCGAGGGTGCAGAGGCGGCATTCTGCTTCCGCGGCGAAGTCAAGCCGGCGGTGGTGCCAGACACGCCTCCGGTGGAGACGGCCGGCTCACCGGAGTAATTGGCGCAGCTCGGCATCAGGCTGACGTCCGCGGGGCGACCTCCAAGTTGGGGCCGCCCCGCGGCGCGTTGCGACCGAACGTGCGCAGCCGGTCAGGGCAACCCGTGGCGGCTGTCGGTGCGGACCACGAGCAGACCGTCGGCGACCAGGCTGGCCAAAGCGCGCTCGCGCTCCGTCCGCTCTGGCCCGGCGGCGGCCAGTGCTGCGCGCCACCGCGTGCAGGTGCAGGGCGCGGCGTGGGTACCCCAGGCCGCCCCACTCCCGCACCGCCTCGCCGCTGACGCCGCCGCCAGGTCGGCTGCGGTTGGCCACCGGGCCAGCCACCGGGTGTAGGTCGGCAGCACCCGGCGTACCGGGGTCTGCTGCAGCATGACCTCGCTGACCAGCACCGCCCGCGGCCCGGCATCGGGGCGTCGCCACGGGAGGTCGCGCGCGGCGGTCGAATACCAGCGCACGACGGTTGGGGCCAGCAGCGTGGGATCAGCCTCGCTCATAGTGCTCGCGGGCATCAGCCGCATCGTAGGCGCCGCGGGGCAGTCGGCGTGCCTGCGCCTCGCTGGACGTCGGCGGCTCAAGCGACCGCTGGGACCGTCGATATCGGAAGTAGGGCTGCGCCGCCGTCCGGTGAGGAGCGTCCGTGTCCGTGCCCGGCCGGAGCTCGAGCGCCGATGGCCCGGCCGGTCCTTGCGAGCCGGCCACCGAGGCGATCCGGGTCTTGGTCGTCGACGAAGCCGAGGAACCTCGGCGGCGGCTACGCGCGGTAGTGGAGTCGGTGCCTGGGTTCGCCGTCGTCGCCGACACGGCGGGCGGAACCGGTGCCGTCGACCTGGTGCGGCGGCTGCGGCCGGCAGTCGTGCTCATGCACCTGCACCTGCCCGGGGGCGCCACGTTGGGCGCGATCGAGGAAATTATGGCTGGCCAGCCGACGCCAATCGTGTTGTACACGACGGCGGTCGGGTCAGCCAGCGGGCTGGACGCCGTCGAGGCGCTGGCGGCCGGTGCGGTCGACGTTCTCGTCCGCCCCCGGTGCGACGACGGCGGGTCACCGGCCGAGTTCGTCCAGGAGCTGCGGCAGCGGTTGCGGGTGGCCAGTCGGGTTCGGGTCATTCGACATCCTCGGGGACGGCTGCGAGGAGCCAGCGCCGACGACGGTCGGGTGGACGTGCGCCGGCGCGCTGCGGGCTTCGGGCAAGTGGGGCAACCCGGGTTGTTCCAGGTCGTCGTCATCGGTGCGTCGACCGGTGGCCCGGCCGCGTTGGCAACGGTGCTGCGCGGGCTGCCGCCCGGCTTCCCCGCCGCCGTCGTCGTCGTCCAGCACATGTCCGCCGCCTTTGTCGACGGCCTGGCGCACTGGCTCAATGGCACCTGCGCGCTGCCCGTCGAGGTGGCCGTTGACGGTGGCCAGTTGCTGCCGGCGACCGTCTTGATCGCGCCCGGTGGCGGCAACTTGATCGTCAACTCGAAGCTGACAACCCGCTGTCAACCGCCGGCCGTCGGACAGTTCCACGTCCCCGGCATCGACCACACGCTGACCAGCCTGGCCGGTTCGCGGGGGGAGCGGGTGGTCGGCGTACTGCTGACCGGGATGGGCCGCGACGGCGCAGCCGGGTTGTTGGCGCTGCGCCAGCGGGGAGCCGTCACCATCGGTCAGGACGAAGCCACGAGTGCCGTGTACGGCATGCCAGCGGCGGCGCTGGCATTGGGCGCGGTGGAGTACCAG
>JADGOU010000057.1 GCA_017882835.1 Frankiaceae bacterium
GGCATCGGACGCGACCGCGACACGCCGTACCGGCTGTGCCGTAGCCGGGTGAAGCTGGCCAGGCTCCCTTCCTGTCGTGCGACGATCCCCTACGAACTTCCGGCTCCGACCGGTCGCTACCGAAAGTTCGTGGGGGGTGACTGGCTGCCGCCCGGAAGTGCGTCAAGGGCACTTCGTCGCGGGTCTGCCGTCGCGATCGTGGTCGCTGGCCTGCCGTCGCGATCGTGGTGCGCTCAGTGCACGGTCGTGCGGCGTGATGCGGACACCAGCCGAACCACGATCACCACGGGGGCACCGGCGGACGCACCGGCGGGCGGCTGATTCCCACAATCGCCGCCAACGAGCGCAAATCGAGTCCCGTCTGGCCGCCTTCGAGCGGCGCGACAAACGCCACCGCGACCACCTTCGATTGGAGGTTCAACGCGCGCAGTTTCGTCCGGGCGGTCCGGCTCGCGGCTGGGCGGCTGACGTTCCGGACGGACAGCCGCGTCCAAGGCGAGCACAGCGAACACGGGCCGAACCACCGAACACGGGCCGAACCACGTAAGCGGGTTTGGCCGTGTTCGCCGGGCGACTCTCATCGGTGAGCGATGCGGTCGTGTTCGCGCTACCAGGAGGGTCGAGAGCAGCAGGTCGTCCGTGTGGTCTCCGGTAGGGATTGCCAGCCACCCGGGCGCCCGTGGTGGGCGCCCGGGTGGGGCGGTCAGAGGGGGAGGTTCCCGTGCTCCCCGCGCTCGGCCGGCGCCGCGGCGATGGCCGCAGCCAGCACACTTCGAGTATCGGCCGGTTCCATCAAGGCATTGAGCATCCCGACGTGGGCGGCTCGGTCCAGGCCGCCGGCCAGCCGCGCGTGCTCGGCGGCGAGCTCGGTCGTCAGCGCCGGGCGGTGTGTCCGGTCGGTACGGCGGCCAGCCGCTTGCGGTGCAGGATCTCCACCGCCGCGGACGCTCCCATGACCGCGATCTCCGCGCCCGGCCCAGGCGTAGACCGCGGCGGCGTCCGGCGGCCGCGAGGTCGGGTACCGCCGGCCCGAGCACCACCGGCCCCGGGCCGAACAGCGCCAGCAGCAGCCGGCCCGAGGCCAGCGGGTCGTGGCGGCCGCCGACTACGGCGATCAGCCGGTCGCCGTGGATGCCGGCGAGCAGGTCCAGGCTGTGGTGGCGGGCGGTCCGGTGTGCCCCGTGCAACACGTGTTCCGGCTCGCCGTCAGCCGGAGCGCCCACCGCAGCCACGTCTCCTCGCCGGGGGCCGCGAGCTTGGGCACCTGGGTCTCGACCAGCTCCACGGCCACCCGGACCAGTTCGACGACCTGCGGCAACGACACCGAGCGGGTCATCTCCCGCGGGCGGTGCGGAAGACCTCGCCGGTGATCTCGGCCGCCGATTCCGGCCGGCGCAGCCAGTCCACGAAACGAGACCGCCGGCCTGGGCCACCAGGCCTACCGCGGACCGCTCCTCGGCCGGCATGGCGGCCGGCATGGCGGCGAACCAGGGCAGCACCTCCCCCATCCGGGCGACGGCCTGGGTGGCCAGCCTGCCGCTGGCGCGTTCCATCCGCCGCAGCGATGCGGGCACGCGGCGACGGGCGGTCACGCAGGCGAGCCTGCCGCACCCATCGCGCGTACGGCGCGCAGTGGCGGGAATCCAGTCCCCGTGACCCCGGTCGAGGCGCTGCAACGGATCGCGTTCTTGCTGGAACGCGCGCACGAGCCGACGTACCGGGTGCGGGCGTTTCGGCGGGCGGCGGCCACCCTCGCGGCGCTGCCGGCCGGTGAGCTGGCCCGCCGGCAGGTCGAGGGCACCCTCACGGAGCTCGCCGGGGTCGGGGCGGTGACGGCCCAGGTGGTGACCGAGGCGCTCGGCGGCGAGGTGCCGGTGTACCTGCGGCGGTTGGAGGCCACCGGCGGCCGCCCGGTCGCCGAGGGTGGCGCGGAACTGCGGGCCGCCCTGCGGGGCGACTGCCACGTGCACTCCGACTGGTCTGACGGCGGCAGTTCGATCCGGGAGATGGCCGCGGCGGCCCGGGCGATCGGGCACGACTACATGGTGCTCACTGACCACTCACCGCGGCTGACGGTGGCCCGTGGGCTGTCGGCCCAACGGCTGAGCGAGCAGTTGGATGTCGTGGCCGCCCTGAACGCCCAGTTCGCTGAGGAGTTCGCTGAGGAGTCCGCCGCCGCCGCGGAAGCGACCGCCCTCGACCGGTCACCCTTTCGCATCCTGACCGGCATCGAGTGCGACATCCTCGATGACGGCGCCCTGGACCAGGAGCCCGAGCTGCTGGCCGAGCTCGACTTGGTGGTGGCTAGCGTGCACTCCAAGCTACGGATGCCGGCGGCCGAGATGACGCCGCGGATGGTCGCCGCCATCGCCAACCCGCACACCGACGTACTGGGGCACTGCACCGGCCGTAACGTCAGCAACCAAGGCCGCGGCGGCAAGGTCCGGCCGGAGTCGGCGTTCGACGCCGACATCGTGTTTGCGGCCTGCCGGCGGTTCGACGTCGCGGTCGAGGTCAACTGCCGGCCGGAGCGGTTGGACCCGCCCAAGCGGCTGCTCCGGCTCGCCGTCGAGGCCGGGTGCAAGGTCGCCATCGACACCGATGCGCACGCGCCCGGACAGCTGGACTGGCAGCCCTATGGATGCGAGCGGGCCGCGGCCTGCGGCGTGCCGATCGAGCAGGTGATCAACGCCAGGGACGCCGCTCGGCTGTGCCACTGGACCGCCGAGCGGGTCAGGCCGCCCAGCGATGACCCGGAGCCAGCGCCGACAGCAGCGCCTTGAGCTCCGCGGCGGGTGGCCCCAGGTCGGGCTCGGTGTTGGAGTCTCACGCAGCCGGGCGCGTACGCCGGAGATCTCGGCCGCGTTCGGGTGCTCCTCCAAGGTCGCGATCGTGTGTTCCCGCCGCAGTCAACATCCCTGTATGACGAGGTACCCTGCGGGGTATGACAATGTTGAGTTTTCGAGTTGAGGCGACCGATGCGCGGTCGGCGCAGTTCTGGGCAGACCGTCTTGGCATCGACAAGTCCGAGCTGCTTCGGGAGGCGCTTCGTCAGCACCTGCTTCGGCTGGCCAGCGAGCGGGACGCCGAGGCCTGGGTACGGCAACCGCTAACCGAGGACGAGGGCGCCCTGATGGCCGTGGACACCTGGGCGCCAGCCGAGGAGTGGGCGGACTGGGCCGATGCAGCGAGGTGAGGTCTGGTTTGCCGCGACCCCGGGCGGTGACCGACCCGTACTTGTCTTGACGCGTGACCCGGTGGCGGACCGCATCGGCTCCGTCGTCGTCGCGGCGCTCACCAGGACTGTGCGCGGGCTGGTATCGGAGCTGGAGCTGACTCCCGAGCAAGACGGCGTGCCCACCCCATGCGTGGTCAACTTCGACAACGTGCACACGCTGCCGAAGGAGGTGTTTCGACGTCGAATCACCCGTCTTTCGCCAGCTCGGATGTTTCGCGCCTGTCAGGTGTTGGCCGCAGCCACCGGTTGCTGACCAGGAACCGGAGACCGGGAGCGCTCAGCCGGCCGGCACCGGGTCCTGGCTCTCCTGCTCCGGCTGGTCCGCACCAGCGGCGGCCTCGTCCAGCAGCCGGTAGCGCTCCAGCGCCTCCGCCGGCGCCTGCGTCTTGACCTCGCCGCGGCGGGCCAGCTCGGTCAGCACGGCCAGAGCGACGGACTCCGCGTCGGTGTGGAAGTGCCGACGCAGCGCTGCCCGGGTGTCCGACCGGCCGAAGCCGTCGGTACCCAGCGAGCTGTAGTCACCCGGCACCCAGCGGGCGATGAGGTCCGGGACCGCCCGCATCCAGTCGCTGACCGCGACCACCGGGCCGGGTGCCTCGGCCAGAGCCGACCTGACGTACGGCGTGCGCGCCGGCTCACCCGGGTGCAGCAAGTTCCACTCCTCGCAGGCGATGGCATCGCGGTGCAGCTCGTTCCAGGAGGTGACCGACCAGACGTCCGCGGCGACATCCCAGTCCTCGGCGAGCAGCTGCTGGGCTCGCAGTGCGGCCATCATGGAGACCCCGGAGGCGAGCACCTGGGCGCGCGGCCGCTCGCCGTTGCCGGTGCCCCTGGAGCCGTTGCCCGCGGCCGGCGCCGCGGCGTACCGGTAGATGCCCTTGAGCACGCCGGCCGGGTCAAGCTCGGCGGGCATCGCCGGCTGCTGGTAGGCCTCGTTGTAGATGGTCAGGTAGTAGAAGACATTCTCGCTGTCCTCCCCGTACATCCGACGCAGCGCGTCCTTGACGATGATCGCCACCTCGTAGGCCCAGGCCGGGTCGTAGGCGACGCAGGCTGGGTTGGTGGCGGCCAGCAGCAGCGAGTGGCCGTCCTGGTGCTGCAGCCCCTCGCCGTTCAGCGTGGTGCGCCCGGCGGTGGCGCCGAGCAGGAAGCCACGGCCCATCGAGTCGGCGTACGACCAGATCAGGTCGCCCACCCGCTGGAAGCCGAACATCGAGTAGAAGATGAACACCGGGATCATGTGCTCGCCCTGGGTGGCGTAGGACGTACCGGCGGCGATCGTCGAGGCCATCGAGCCGGCCTCGCTGATGCCCTCGTGCAGGATCTGGCCCTGCTCGGACTCCTGGTAGGACAGCATCAGGTCCCGGTCGACCGCGTCGTAGCGCTGGCCGTGCGGGGAGTAGATCTTTGCCGTCGGGAACAGCGAGTCGATGCCGAACGTGCGCGCCTCGTCCGGAATCACCGGTACGAACCGGCGGCCGATCTCCTTGTCCTTCATCAGCTCCTTGAGCAGCCGGACGAAGGCCATCGTGGTGGCCACCTGCTGCTTGCCAGAGCCTTTCTTCAGCTGGGCGTAGTAGCGCTCGCCGGGCTGCGGCAGCGGCTTGGCCCGCACCACCCGGCGGGGCAGGTAGCCGCCGAGCGCCGCCCGCCGCTCGCGCATGTACTCGATCTCGTCGGAGTCCTCGCCCGGGTGGTAGTACGGCGGCAGCTCGCCTTCCAGCGCGGAGTCCGGGATCGGCAGGTAGAGCCGGTCGCGAAAGGTCTTCAGCTCCGCCTTGGTCAGCTTCTTCATCTGGTGGGTGGCGTTGCGGGCCTCGAAGTCCGGCCCCAGCGTCCATCCCTTGATCGTGTGCGCCAGGATGACCGTCGGCTGGCCCTCGTGCGTCGTGGCCGCCTTGAAGGCCGCGTAGATCTTGCGGTAGTCGTGGCCGCCGCGCGGCAGGTTGCGCAGCTCGTCGTCGGAGAGCTTCTCGACCATCTTGCGCAGCCGCCGGTCGGCGCCGAAGAAGTGCTCGCGGATGTACGCGCCGGACTCGACCGAATAGGTCTGGAACTGGCCGTCCGGGGTGGTGTTCATCTGGTTGACCAGCACGCCGTCGACGTCGCGGGCGAGCAGCGGGTCCCAGCCGCGACCCCAGATCACCTTGATCACGTTCCAGCCGGCGCCCCGGAAGATGCTCTCCAGCTCCTGAATGATCTTGCCGTTGCCGCGGACCGGACCGTCGAGGCGCTGCAGGTTGCAGTTGATCACGAAAGTGAGGTTGTCCAACTCCTCCCGGGCGGCCACCCCGATGGCACCGAGCGACTCGGGCTCGTCCATCTCGCCGTCGCCGAGGAAGCACCACACGTGGCTCGACGACGTGTCCTTGATCTGCCGGCGGAGCAGGTAGCGATTGAACCGCGCCTGGTAGATCGCGTTGATCGGCCCCAGCCCCATCGAGACCGTCGGGAACTCCCAGAAGTCCGGCATCAGCCGGGGATGCGGGTACGACGGCAGACTGACCGGCCGCGACTCCTGTCGGAAGCCGTCCAGATGCTCGGTGGTCAGCCGGCCCTCCAGGTAGGCCCGGGCGTAGATGCCGGGGGAGCCGTGGCCCTGGATGTAGACTTGGTCGCCGGACTGGCCGTGGTCCTTGCCGCGGAAGAAGTGATTGAAGCCGACCTCGTAGAGCGCCGCCGAGCTGGCGTACGTCGCGATGTGTCCGCCGACGCCGATCTCCGGCCGGTTGGCCCGAGACACCAGCACGGCGGCGTTCCAGCGGATGTAGGCCCGGATCCGACGCTCGACATGCTCGTCGCCGGGAAACCAAGGCTCGGCCTCGGCGGCGATCGTGTTGACGTAGTCGGTGCTGCGCAGCGCCGGCACGCCAACGGCTCGCTGCCGGGCCCGCTCCAACAGCCGGAGCATGAGGTAGCGCGCCCGGCGGCGACCCTGCTCGTCCACCACGGCGTCCAGGGATTCGAGCCACTCCGCCGTCTCCTGCGGGTCGACGTCGGGCAGCTGGTTGGGCAGGCCGTCGGTGATGAGCGAGAAGCGGTTGGCCGGAGTGGGCTGGGTCACGCTAGGGTCCACGCTGGGGTCCTCGTCCTGTTCGGGTGCGACGGCCGTTTGCGGCGGCCATGCCGGGTTGCGGGGTTGTTAGCGGTGTGCGGTTGCGGGGCTGATGGCGGCGTGCAGTTCATCGTCGTACCGCTGGAGCGCCCCGTCACTTCTACTGGCGGGTAGCAAAGGCGCGTCGGACCCTGTACGGCGCGAGCCGTGCGCGGCAGGATGGGAGCCAGGACGCCGAGGTCTGCCGTTGAACGCGAGGGAGCCGTCGATGAAGGCCAGTGTGGGTGACCACCTCATGGTCAAGGGCGCGCATGTCGGCAATGCCAACCGCGAGGGGAAAGTGCTCGAGGTGCATGGCGAGGGCGGGGCGCCGCCGTATCTGGTGCGTTGGTCGGACGGGCACACGGCAGTGGTGTACCCCGGGGCCGACGCGGTGGTGACGCCGCCCGTGTCCAACTCGTCCTCCTAGCCGTCTCCGAGCTAGCCGTCTACTAGCCGGCAACCACGGGGGTGGACAGCGTCGAGCTGACGGTCCGGACCGGCCAGGCGCTGGTCGTCGACCTGACCGATCGGCTGAGTGAGTTCTGCCGCGGTCGCGGCGACGGGCTGGTCAACGTCTACCTGCCGCACGCCACCGCCGGGTTGGCGTTGATGGAGACCGGCTCGGGCAGTGAGCCCGATCTGACCGAGACCCTGGCTCGGTTGCTGCCGCGCGACGACAGGTACCGGCACCGGCACGGTTCCACCGGGCATGGTGCCGACCACCTGTTGCCGGCGTTCGTGGCGCCGACGCTCACCCTGCCGGTGTTTGCCGGCCGGCCCGCGCTGGGCGCCTGGCAGAGCCTGGTGCTCGTCGACAGCAACACCGACAACCCCACCCGCCGGGTGCGGCTGAGCTTCCTGCCGGGCTAGCCTGGCTGCCGCAAACCGCCGCGCCCGCGGTCAGGGTCCCGGGGTCGGCGTGGCCCCCACGGCCGCCGCATGCCGAGCGAGGACCACGACCCCGGCTGTCATCACCACCAGCGCGACGCCGGCGACGTACGGCTCGATGCCGTCCAGGGTTAGCGACTCGTGCAGCACCGCCGCGCCCACGGCGATGCTGACGACCGGGTCGACGACGGTCAGCGTCGCGAGCGGCGCGGCCAGGCTGCCGGTCTGGAAGGTGTTCTGGCTCAGCAGGTAGCCCGCGCCGCCGATGGCGATCAGCGCGTACAGCGGCCAGGTGGTGAGCAGCGCGAGCACGTCCGGCAACTCGGCCACGCAGACCTTGACCAGCGCGGCGCTGAGCCCGAACAGGATGCCGGTGGCCGTCGCCAGGAGTACGCCGGGCAGCGGCGGCCGCAAGATCCGGGCCGCGAGCACGCAGACTGCCGCGGCGAGTAGCCCGGCGACTCCGGGAGCGAGTGCGTGCCGCCAGGACAGCACGCTGACTCCGTTGGCGGGCTGGGCGGCGAACAGGAAGGCGGCAACGCCGGCCACGCACAGCACGGCGCCGGCCGCTTCGCTGCCATGGGGGCGACGGTGGGCCAGAGTCGCGGTCAGCACCACCGCGAACAGCAGTCCGGTGACCAGTAGCGGCTGCACGAGGGCCACCGGGCCGAAGCCCAGGGCCAGCGCCTGCATCGACAGGCCGGCGCCGTCGGAGACGGTGCCCAGCAGCCAAACCGGGTGCCGGACCAGGTCGAGCATGAGCGCCGGGCTGAACGTGCCCCGAACCGGCACCTGGCCGGCCGCTCGGTGCTGGAGCACCGAGCAGAGCGCGTAGAAGAAGGCCGATGCCAGCCCGGCGCCGACCGCGATGATCACGGAGTTGGCGTGGCGAGGTTCGTGGGCAGACCGTGCTCACGGACCGGGCCGACACCGAGCCCCTGCGCCCGGCACAACTCGACGATGGTCGGCACCGCGTCCAGGGCGGAGCGCCAGGCGCCGGGGGCCGAGGTGCAGTCCGAGTCGTGCAGCAGCACGGTGCCGCCGCCGGCGAGACCACGCCGGACGGTGGCCAGCACCCGGTCCGGGGTGGCGCGCTGCTCCCAGTCCCGGCCCCAGGCCGTCCAGAGCACTGGCTGCAGCCCCAGCCGGCGAGCGGCCAGCAGCGACCCGGCCGACAGCACGCCGTACGGCGGGCGAAAGAACCGCGGCATCGCGCCGGTCAGATCGGCCACCAGGTCGCGAGTGCGCCGCAGGTCGGTGCTGATCGCCGGCGCGGTCCGGCGCAGGTGGTTGCGGTGCGCCCAGCCGTGCACGCCTACCTCGTGGCCGCGACTGGCCAGCTCCCGACCCAGCTCCGGGTGCTCGGCCAGCATCCTACCGAGCACGAAGAACGTCGCGAGCACGTCCAGCCGGTCGAGCTCGTCGAGAAACCGGGGGGTGGAGGCCGGGTCGGGACCGTCGTCGAAGGTCAGCGCCACATGGTCGCCGCGGCCGATCCCGGCCAGAGCCGGAAACATCCGGCGCCGTACGACGTCGATGCCGGTGACCACCGGCAGGGTGTGCACCGTCGCCGCCAGCAGGGGAACCGCCGCACCGGCAGCCGCCCATGACGGGATCCGGCCGGCCGGAGCGCTCACGAGCCGGTGGCCGTCAGCGCGGTCACCGGCTCGAACCGCAGCCCCTCAGCTTGGGCGGCGCCGACAACCGCGTCCAGCTCGGCGCTCACGGCCGCCGACGCCCGGGCCGGAACGTCGATCAGAACGACGTCCCCGCCGGTCAGCCGCGGCGGCGCCTGCCCGGTGTCCAGCAGGACGCCAGCGACCACGATCCGCGCGTCGGTGAAGTAGGACAGCCCCAGGTCGAGGGCATCCAGCCGGTGATCCGCGACATAGAGCCGGTGCCGCTCGCCGGTCAGTTGCCGCAGTCGTCGGGCGTTGGAGACCAGGTCCCGGGTGCTGCCGGCCGGGTCGTACCCGTGGTCGTGGGCGGTCCCTGCGTTGACGACCTCCAGGCCGGCGTCCACCACCGACCGAACCGCGTCCGGCTGCCGAGTGGCCAGCGTGTGGTCGACGGCGACCGCGGCGTTGAGGTGTTGCAGCTCGGCGGTCACCCCCGGGTCCAGCGGTCCGTCGCTCGACGGCCGGATGACGAGGTACACGCTGTCCGAGTGCGGCGTGCGCACCACCCCGACGCCGTGCGACGTCGCCACCGCCACGCCACCGGTCGCTGCCCAGGTCAGCCCGAGTACGCCGATCAGACTGGCCACCAGCCCGGAGTGGGCCAGCGGTCGCCGGGCGAGTTTCGAGCCGGGACGGCGGGCAGCCGCAACGGTGGGATCGGCGCCCACCGCCACCGGCAGGTCGGTCACCGCCACCGGCAGGTCGGTCAGCCAGTCGTCGAGCACGTCGGCGGGGTCTTGCTGGAACGCGGCGGCGCCCTGCTGGCGCAGCCGTCGCCCCAGCGGACCGCTGGCACAGGCCCGCAGCGCGCCGGGCAGGTCGCCACTGTCCGGCACCCATCGAGCCACCCCGGCGGCGTCCATGGCGGCGGCGTTGGCCACGCCGTGACCGGGGATGCAGGCATGGCTGAGCACCGGCAGCCCGCCGGCGAAGGCCTCCATGCAGGTCAGGCCGCCGGCGTTTTGCACCAGTACGTCGCTGGCCGCCATCAGCGCCGGCATGTCGTCGACCCACCCGAGTGCCACACCTACCCCGCGGTGGCGCAACCGCTGGAGCAACGCGGTGTTCCGGCCGCAGACGATCACCGGCACCGCAGCCCCGGACGTAGTGATCCCGGCCGCCGTGTGCGCCACGTCGCCGACACCCCAGGACCCGGTCACCAACAGCGCAACCGTCGCATTCGCGGGCACGCCGAGCTCGGCCCGCTTGCGCGCCCGCACGGCGGCCCGCTCCCCGGGCGGGAGAGCGGCGAACCGCGGCGGGACAACTGGTCCGGTTACCACGGTGTACCCCGCGCCCAGTCGCTCGGCGGCGGCCGCGGTCACCGGGTGCGCCGCCAGGTGTAGGTCGACGTACGGCGAAACCCAGAGCCGGTGCACCGAGAAGTCCGTCAGGAAGGTGGCGAGCGGTGCCCGGATGTGGCCGTCGGCCTTGAGCTGGCCGAGCGCCTGGCTGGCCAGCGGGTAAGTGGAGATCACGGCCACGTCGTCGTCGCGGACCCATTGCCGCAGCCGGCGGCAGGCCCAGCCGGCGATCAGCCGGGCGATGGCGGCGATGACGGGAATGAGCTCGATGCCGCGGTAGAGCCAGTCATACGTCGGTGGCGCCACCTTGAGCTGGAACAGGTAGCTCGTCTTGACGATGCGGGCGACCAGTCGCGGCCAGGCCTGGAGGAAGTCGCGAACTTCGACGTCATAGCCGCGGGTGCGCAGCCGCCGCGCCAGCTCGAAGGCGGCGCCATCGTGTCCGCCACCCATGCTGGCGGACACGATGAGGACCCGTCGGCCGGTAGCCGACAGCGCGATCACCTCCGCAGGTTGGGCCGAGACAACAAAACAGGTCATGCCGGGACGGATTGCCGGGACAGGGTGAAAGACCAGACCCAGAATGCCACGGTAGTTCAGCACGGTATGCACCGCGGCCCGCGCGACGCGCCGCAACTTCGCCCGCGCCGGCGAGCAACCTGCACAATCGCACCGCCGAGCACTTGCGTCCCCGGCCCCCGCCGTGTGGACTACGGGACACGTGGCCACCATGGCCGCAGGCAGGTGGCCGCCAAGGCCGCTGGCACAGCGAGGCAACAGGTCCCCGACGGGAGGGGCAGCGTTGAGCACGACCGCGGACCACGCGGGACAACGGAGCCTGGCGGAGCGGCTCGGTGTACAACCCGGCATGGTCGTGCACGAGTTGGGCTACGACGACGACGTCGATGAGGAGCTGCGCCGCTCGGTGGTGGAGCGCTCCGGCGGGGAGCTCGTCGCCGAAGCTTCGGACGAGATCGTCGATGTCGTCCTGCTGTGGTGGCGAGAGGGCGACGGTGACCTGGTCGACACGCTTGTCGATGCTCTGACGCCACTGGCAGCTAACGGAGTGGTGTGGCTACTCACCCCGAAGGCGGGGCGCGAGGGCCACGTCGAGCCCAGCGACATCAGCGAAGCGGCGCCGACCGCCGGGCTCAACCAGACCAGCTCAATCAGCGACGCGGCCGACTGGTCCGGGGCGCGCCTCGTTGCGCCGCGGTCGTCTCGGTCCGCTCGGCGGTAGTCCGCACCGGCACCGCTGGGCCACCGACAGCCAAAGCCCTCCCACCCCCTCCAACTCTCCCCGGAAGGAACACCGCCGCATGTCCGTCGAGACCAGCTCCGTCGAAGGGCACGTCGGGGAGGGGCAGGAGGCCCCCGACTTCGAGCTCGTCGACCAGAACCGGCAGCCGGTCCGGCTCTCGTCGTACCGGGACCGCAAGAACGTCGTACTGATCTTCTATCCGTTCTCCTTCACGCCCAAGTGCCAGGGTGAGCTGTGCCGAGTGCGCGACGAGCTGCCGACGTTCGCCAACGACGACGTCCAGACGATCGCGGTGTCCGTCGACACTGCTGCCGCGCACCGGGTGTGGGCGGATCAGCAGGGGTTCAACTTCCCGCTGCTGGCGGACTTCTGGCCGCACGGTGCGGTGGCCAAGCGCTACGGCGTCTTCGACGACAAGAGGGGCGCGGCGTTGCGCGCCACGTTCATCATCGACAAGGCAGGCATCGTGCGATACAAGGTCGTGAACGCGCTGTCGGACGCCCGCGACCAAGCGGAGTACGTCAAGGTGCTGGCTTCGCTGTAGCCGGCCCCGAGGCGCGGTGATCGTCGTCGCCTCATCAGGGATGGCCTGGATAGCCGCCATATCAGGGGGATAGATGCCCTGCGTCCGTTGCTCCGCCCGCCAGACTGACCCGGCCCGGGGGCCGTCACCGTGGAAGAGCGGGGTGCAGGCCGGCCGGCAGGTGTTGGTCTGCCCCGACTGCCAACGCAGCCGGGACTGGACGGCAGACCTCGACCGGTGCACCGCCTGTGGGTCAACGATGCTGGTACGCCGACTGGGCGAGACCTCGTGCCGCGCCTGTGGGTTCGTCGGACCGGGGGAGTCGGTCGTCGTACCGCCGGGTCTCGACGAGCCGGCTTCGCAGTGGCCCGACGTGCCCGGGTTGGCCGACGAGGTGGCGGCGGCGCTGGCGCGCGTGCTCGGGCGCTGACGTCCGAGCGCAGGGCGACGGGGCTGTGGTCGCGGTCGTTAGGCTGGTTTGGCCGGGGTCGCCCGGCGCGGACCCATAGCTCAGCTGGAAGAGCGGCGCCCTTACAAGGCGTAGGCCGCAGGTTCGAGCCCTGCTGGGTCCACCGCGAAGCCACGACCCCACGTCGACCAGGAGCAGCGGAGC
>JADGOU010000381.1 GCA_017882835.1 Frankiaceae bacterium
TTGGTCAGGATGACGTTGGCCAGGCCCAGCTCGTCCTCGGCCAGTGGCTCGGGCGTGTCCCGGCCGAGCTCGAACCCGCGGGCGTCCCGCAGCGGCGACTCCTCCTCGAAGTCCCACCGGGTACGCCGCTCGGCGCGCTGGTTCCCAGTGGCATAGCCGTAGCCGTTGACCACCTGCGACGAGGCGACCATGGCGTTGGCACCCGGCTGCCCCGGTACGGCGATGCCGTACTCGGTCTCGGTGCCGACCACCCGCCGCGTGGTCACGCCAGGTCCCCGGCGAGGTCCAGTCGGTCCGCGGCGGAGTTCGACCGGTCCGCGGTCACCTAGAGGTACTGCCCGGTGTTGGCGATCGTGTCGATCGACCGCCCCGACTCCGCCCCCTTGGCGCTGGTGACCAACGTGCGGATGTAGACGATGCGCTCGCCCTTCTTGCCCGAGATGCGCGCCCAGTCGTCGGGGTTGGTGGTGTTGGGCAGGTCCTCGTTCTCCTTGAACTCGTCCACACACGCGGCCATCAGGTGCGTCATCCGCAGCCCGCGCTGGCCGGTCTCGATGACGTCCTTGACCGCCATCTTCTTGGCCCGGGCGACGATGTTTTCGATCATGGCGCCGCTATTGAAGTCCTTGAAGTACAGGACCTCCTTGTCGCCGTTGGCGTAGGTGACCTCCAGGAAGCGGTTCTCCTCGGTCTCGGTGTACATCCGCTCGACCGTGCGCTGGATCATCGCCGCGCAGGCGCCCTCCCGACTGGCGCCATGCTCGGCCAGGTCGTCGGCGTGGATGGGCAGGTCGGGGGTGAGGTACTTGCCGAAGATGTCCTTGGCGGCCTCAGCGTCCGGGCGCGCCACCTTGATCTTTACGTCCAGCCGGCCCGGTCGCAGGATGGCCGGGTCGATCATGTCCTCGCGGTTGGACGCGCCGATGACGATCACGTTTTCCAGCAGCTCGACGCCGTCGATCTCGCTGAGCAGCTGCGGCACGATGGTGTTCTCGACGTCCGAGCTGACCCCCGAGCCGCGGGTGCGGAAGATCGAGTCCATCTCGTCAAAGAACACGATGACCGGCATGCCCTCCTGGGCCTTCTCCCGGGCCCGCTGGAAGATCAGCCGGATCTGCCGCTCGGTCTCACCGACGTACTTGTTGAGCAGTTCGGGGCCCTTGATGTTGAGGAAGAAGGAGCGGCCCTCGCCCTGACCGGTCTTCTCCTGCACCTTGCGGGCCAGCGAGTTGGCGACCGCCTTCGCGATCAGTGTCTTGCCGCAGCCGGGAGGGCCGTAGAGGAGCACCCCCTTCGGCGGCTTGAGCTTGTGCTCGGCGAACAGGTCCTTGTAGAGAAACGGCAGCTCGACGGCGTCCCGGATGGACTCGATCTGGTCGCGCAGACCGCCGATCTGGGTGTAGTCGATGTCGGGGACTTCTTCGAGGATGAGCTCCTCGACCTCCGACTTGGGAATCCGTTCGAATACCCAGCCCGACCGGTTGTCGAGCAGCAACGAGTCGCCGGCGCGCAGCGGACCGTCGCGCAGCGGGTCGGCCAGCATGACCACCCGCTCTTCGTCGGTGCGGGTGATCACCAATGCCCGCTCGGAGTCGGCCAGCACCTCCTTGAGCAGTACGACGTCGCCCTGCCGCTCGAAGGCCAGCGCCCGGACGACGTTGAGCGCCTCGTTGAGCATGACCTCCTGGCCGCGGCGCAACTGGTCGACCTCGACGGTTGGACTCACCGTGACGCGGAGCTTGCGGCCGCCGGTGAACACGTCGACGGTGCCGTCGTCATGGGTGCTGAGGTAGATGCCGTACCCGCTCGGAGGCTGGGCCAGCCGGTCGACCTCCTCCTTGAGCGCGACGATCTGGTCGCGGGCTTCGCGCAGGGTGGCCACGAGGCGGTCGTTCTGCAAGTTCACCCCGGCCAGGCTGGTCTGCGCGTCGACCAGGCGCTCCTCCAGGACGCGCAGCTGGCGGGGGGAGTCGGCCAGCTTGCGCCGCAGCAGGGACACCTCGTCCTGCAGGAACGCGACCTGCGTGGTGAGGTCGTGCACCTCTTTCTCATATTTCTCATAGCGGGCGCGAGCCTCGGCGTCGTTCCCCGAGGGACCGCCACGGGTTCCAGACACGGGTTTCACCTCCCCCGGGTTGACCGGTGGTGGAAGCCTACCTGCGGTGGCTGACAACCGAACGTCGAACCGCCGCCGGTCCGGACCTCGCCAGGCAGCGCCCGGCCGGCCGGTTGGAGCGGTGTTAGCGTCACCGAGTGGACGGCGAGATGACTTCCGGGGACCCGGTCGATGCGGCGGAGCCGCTGCGGGTACGGGTCGACCAGGACCGCTGCACCGGCGACGGGCTATGTGCTCAGTACGCCCCCGATGTCTTCGAGCTGGACGTGGACGGTCTGGCCTATGTCAAGGCCGACGACGCCACCCTGCTCACCGCCCCCGGCAGTACGACGGCCGTGCCCGCTCGGCTGTTCCTTGACGTGATCGCCTCCGCCGACGAGTGCCCGGGCGAGTGCATCTACGTGACCGGGTCGGACGGTACGTCGGTCGCCGGGCCGGCCGTGTCTACCGCCGGCGCCTCTTCCGGGTAGGCGCCTGGGGCCGGACGGCGGCGGCGCACCGGCGGCGCGACCCCGTCCGCCAGGCGCCGGGAGGTGACCAGGAACCCGGTGTGCCCCACCATGCGGTGATCAGGTCGGACGGCCAGGCCCTCGACGTGCCAGGGCCGCAGCAGCGACTCCCAGGCGGCCGGCTCGGTGAACGTGCCGTGAGTGCGCAGCGCCTCGACCGTGCGCGCCAGCTGGGTGGTCGTCGCGACGTAGCAGACGATCACTCCGCCGGGAAGCAGCGCCGCCGATACCGCGTCGAGCACCTCCCAGGGCGCCAACATGTCCAGGACGACGCGGTCCACCTCCTGGTCCACCAGGGAGCCGGCGAGGTCGCCGACGGTGAGCCGCCAGGCCGGGTGTGGGCCACCGAAGAACCCCTCGACGTTGGCCTGGGCCACCGCGGCGAAGTCCGCCCGCCGCTCGTACGACGAGACCAGGCCGCCCTCCCCCACCGCCCGCAGCAGTGAACAGGTCAGCGCCCCCGAGCCGGCGCCGGCCTCGACCACCCGGGCACCCGGGAAGATGTCGCCGAACGCCACCACCTCGGCAGCGTCCTTGGGGTACACGACCTGGGCGCCGCGCGGCATGGAGAGCACGTAGTCGGCCAGCAGGGGACGAAGCGCCAGGTACGCCGTGCCACCGCTCGCCCGGACCACCACCCCCTCCGGGGAGCCGATCAGATCGTCGTGGCGCAGCGCGCCGCGGTGGGTGTGGAATTCCCGACCCGGCTCGAGCGTGATCGTGTGCA
>JADGOU010000382.1 GCA_017882835.1 Frankiaceae bacterium
CTGGAAGAGCGGCGCCCTTACAAGGCGTAGGCCGCAGGTTCGAGCCCTGCTGGGTCCACCGCGAAGCCACGACCCCACGTCGACCAGGAGCAGCGGAGCGCACGTAGCGGGAGGAGCGGGCGGTGGCGGCAACGCCCGAGCAGCTACCGCGCCACCGCGCAGCGTGAATGCAGCCACCGGGCCAACCGCGCACCGGCCACCGGGTCGGTCCCCGGCGCGTGACAGCGGGCTACGGTGACCGGCGTGCCCAGCCTGCGCCAGGTCGTCGCTGCGCTCGACGCCCGCTACCAGCCCAGCTGGGCCGAACCGTGGGACGCCGTCGGCTTGGTGTGTGGCGACCCGGATGCGCCGGTCGGCCGCGTGCTGTTCGCCGTGGACCCGGTCGCCGCGGTGGCTGCGGAGGCGCATGCCATCGGCGCCGACCTACTGGTCACGCACCATCCGCTCTTCCTGCGCCCGGTCCACGGGATTGCCGAGACGGGCGCCAAGGGGCGGCTGGTGTCCGGACTCGTCCGGGCCGGGATCGCCTTGTTCGTGGCGCACACCAACGCCGACGTGGCCAGCCCCGGGGTGTCCGACGCGCTGGCCGAAGTACTGGGCCTGACCGACTGCCAGCCGCTGGTGCCGACGGCCCCGGACTCCCTCGACAAGGTCGTCACGTTCGTGCCGGTCGCCGATGCCGACCGAGTGTTGGACGCGCTGGCCGCCGCCGGTGCCGGGGAGATCGGCGACTACCGGCGGTGCGCGTGGACCGCGCAAGGCACCGGCACCTTCCTGCCGGGTGCCGGCGCTCGACCGGCCATCGGCCAGCCCGGGCAGGTCGAGACGGTTGCCGAGACCCGGGTGGAGATGGTGCTGCCGCGGCAGCGGCGGGCCGCCGTGGTCGCAGCCCTGCTGGTGGCGCATCCCTATGAAGAGCCGGCGTACGACGTGTTTGAGCTCGCGCTGCCGCCGAGCCAACGGGGCCTCGGCCGGGTCGGCGAGCTACCGGCTGCGGAACTGTTGCAGGCATTCGTCAACCGCGCGGCGACGGCGCTGCCGGCCACGGTCGGCGGGCTGCGGGCGCTGGGGCCGGCGGATGCCCCGGTACGTCGGGTCGCGGTCTGCGGTGGCTCCGGCGACAGCCTGTTCGCCGCCGCCCGGGCCGCCGGCGCAAACGTGCTGCTGACCGCTGACCTGCGGCACCATCCAGCCTCCGAGGCGGCCGAGGACGGCGGTCTGTGCCTGGTCGACGCCGCGCACTGGGCCACGGAGTGGCCGTGGCTGCGGGTGGCCGCGCGGACCTTGCGCGCCGATCTGAGCGCCGGAGCGACCGATACGGTGGAGGTCGCGGTTTCGTCTCAGGTTACTGACCCGTGGCGGCTGCACGCCCCGGCCTCGACTGGACGGGTCCCGACCGGACAGGAAGCTGCCGACATCCCGTGAACGCACCGCCCGCCGCCCAGCTGCGACTGCTCGACCTGCAGGCACTCGACGCGACCCTGGATCGGCTGGCACACCGCCGGCGGGCGTTGCCCGAAGCTGCCGCCCTCGAGGTCCTGGCCGGTCGGCTCGCCACCACTCACGACGAGGTCGTGCGGGCCGAGACCGACGTGTCGGACCTGACCGGCGAGCAGGACCGGATCGAGACCGACGTACAGGTCGTCCGGACTCGGATGGCGCGCGACCAGGAGCGGCTGGACACCGGCCAGGTGGGCAACCCGCGCGAGCTGGAGAACCTGCAGTCGGAGGTCGTCTCCCTGCGGCGACGGCAAGGGGATCTGGAGGACAAGGAGCTGGAGGTGATGGAGCGGCGGGAGGAGTCGGAGCACCGGCTGGCCACGCTTCGGGCGCGCCACGCCGAGCTGCTGGCCGAGGAGGCCGACCTGCGCAGCCGCCGCGACCAGGCGTTCGCGGGCATCGACGCGGAGGCGAGTGCGGCGGCGGCCGAGCGGACGCCAGTGCGCGCCGAGGTCCCAGCCGACCTGCTGGCGCTCTACGACCGGATTCGGGCCTCGTCTGGCGGCGTCGGCGCGGCCGCCCTGCAGCACGGACGCTGCGAAGGGTGTCGGCTCTCGCTGTCCCCAGTCGCCCTGAACGCCATCCGGGCGGCTGCGCCGGATGCCGTGCTGCGCTGCGAGGAGTGCAGTCGAATTCTGGTCCGGGTTCCGGACTCCGGACTTTGACCGCAGGCTCCGCTCGCGCCACCGCTCGCGCCGAGGGCGGCCGTCGAGTCATTGTCGAGGCGGACGGGGGATCGCGTGGCAACCCCGGACCAGCCGGCTACGGCGCGGTGGTTCGGGACGCGGCCACCGGCGAGGTCCTGGCCGAGCGGGCCGCCGGGATCGGTCGGGCCACGAACAACGTGGCGGAGTACCGGGGCGTCATCGCCGGACTCGCCGCGGCGGTCGAGCTGGGAGCGGCGGCGGTCGACGTCCGGCTGGACTCCAAGCTGATTGTCGAGCAGATGAGTGGCCGCTGGAAGGTCAAGCACCCGGACATGAAGCCGCTGGCCGCGGAGGTCACAGCGTTAGTGCGGCGGTTCGGATCGGCCTCGTTTCGGTGGGTGCCGCGCGAGCGCAACACCTACGCCGACCGGCTCGCCAACGAGGCCATGGACGCTGCGGCCCGTGGGCTGCAGTGGCGGCCCCCCGCGGCCGAGGTGCCGGAGCCAGAGCCACCTCCGGTGCGCAACCGGCTCTCGGGCTGGCAGGACGCGCCCGAACCACCGACGACCATGCTGCTGCTGCGGCACGGGCAGACCCCGCTGTCGGTGGAGAAGCGCTTCAGCGGAGTGGGCGACCGCCCGCTCACCGAGGTCGGCCTGGCCCAGGCAGGCGCGGCCGCGCGCCGGCTGCGCGGCTGCGGTGCCGTAGCCGTCGTGGCCTCGCCACTGCGCCGGGCGGTCCAGACCGCCGACCTGGTGGCCGCCGAGGTCGGGGTCGCGGTCACTGTGGACGAGGGGCTGCGCGAGACCGACTTCGGTGACTGGGAGGGCTACACCTTCGCCGAGGTGCAGCACCGTTGGCCGGACCAACTGTCCGCTTGGCTCGCCAGCCCCGATGTCGCTCCACCGGCTGGCGAGAGCTTCGCTGACACCGCGCGGCGGGTTCGCCAGGCCCGCGATCGGGTGCTGGCGGCGTACGGCGGGCGCACCGTGGTCGTGGTCAGCCACGTGACCCCGATCAAGACGCTGGTGCGGCTGGCTTTGGAGGCGCCTTCCGGGACGCTCTACCGGATGCACCTCGACCTGGTCTCGATCAGCGAGATCGACTGGTACGCCGACGGGCCGGCGGTCGTGCGTCGCCTGAACGACACCTGCCACGCTCCGCCGGACGGCTGATGCGGCGGAATGCCACCCAAGT
>JADGOU010000383.1 GCA_017882835.1 Frankiaceae bacterium
GCAGGTGCGGGAGCAGTTGAAGTCCCGCACGTTTGCTCCGCTGCCGGTGCGGGAGCGTTTGATCCCCAAGCCGGGCAGTAGCAAACTGCGACGCCTTGGCATCCCGACGGACCCCGCAAACCGCGAGGTCGCGCCGCCTGCATGAGGATTCGGAATCGTTCCTCATGGTCACTCATCCGTTCCACCCGCTGGCCGGTCAGCGGCTGCGGGTGCTATTCGAGCGTCGTTACAAGGCGACCGGACTCGCGTTCTGCTGTGAGGGCGGCCGTGCCGGCACCGTGATGCTGCCGGTGGCGTGGACCGACCGAGGTAAGCCGGCAGCGGCACGAGCCCTTGGCTATGAGGAGCTCGTCGAGTTGGCTGCACTGGTGCGCGCGCTCGCGACACGCCGGGGGAAGTGAGGTCGTTGACCACAGTGTTCGTAGCAGTCACAATCTTGTGTAATGAGCACACACAAGAACGAGGTTGTGTTGAGCGAGTTGTCGGTTCGGCAGCTGCGGGCCCGCCGCCGGCGTCTGGTCGCGCGGTTGCCCGACGTGGGGGGATACCTGGCCGGCTCACTGGTCGAACAGTCCCGCCGCTGCGGCAAGTCGGGCTGCCGGTGCGCGGGCGGGGAGCTGCACGGGCCGTATGTCTACCTGTCGGTGGGCAGGGCGGCCGGGCGGCGTTCGCTGTTCTACGTGCCGCAGACGCTGGCCGCCTTGGTGCGCAGGCGAGTGGCGTTGACCGCGTCGGTCCAGCAGCTGCTGGCCGACATCTCGGCGATCAACCTGGAGTTGCTCGCCCGCCGGGAGCTGGAGTAGATGGCTGCCACGGTGCTGTGTCCGGAGCTGGTCGCTGCGGCGGCGAACATGCTCGCTGCGGCGTGGGCCGCCGCCGAGATTGGCGCACCGGCGCAGCCGGTGCCGGATGCGGCGACTGGCAAACCGCCGGCGCCAGAGGCAAGAGAGGTGAGCCAGGATGAGAGGCGAGACCAAGATTCAGGCAGGTCACCGCGCGCGGACCGCGGTGATCTACGTGCGCCAGTCCACGATGGCCCAGGTCCGCGACCACACCGAGTCCACCGCACGTCAGTACGCCCTGGTCGACGAGGCGTCGCGGCTGGGGTGGCCGGCGAGTGCGATCGAGGTGATCGACACCGACCTGGGGGTCTCCGGGCGCTCGACCGAGGGCCGCGACGGGTTCAAAGCGCTGGTCGCCCAGGTGTGTTTGGGCGAAGTCGGCGCGATCTTCGGGTTGGAGGTCTCACGGCTGGCCCGATCCTCGGCCGACCTGTCCCGGCTGCTCGAGCTAGCCCGGCTGACCGACACCCTGGTCATCGATGGCGACGGCATCTATGACCTCGCCGAGTTCAATGATCGTCTGCTGCTCGGTTTGAAGGGAACGATGTCCGAGGCCGAGCTGCACCTGCTCGCCGGCCGGCTGCAAGGAGCCAAACGCGCCGCGGCCGAACGTGGCGAGCTGCGCACCCCGCTGCCGGTCGGCTACTGCCGCGATGAGGAGGGCGACGTCATCGTGGACCCGGACGAGGAAGTGTCCGGCGCGATCGCGGAGGTGTTCGCTACGTTCACCCAGGCCGGGTCGGCCTACGCCGTGGTTGGCGCACTGGCCAAGCGACGCTTCCCCCGCCGCGCCTACGGCGGGGCGTGGGCCGGGCAGCTGCGCTTCGGCTCACTGACCCATTCGCGGGTCTGCTCCATTCTGTCCAACCCGGCCTACGCCGGCGCGTACGTGTTCGGCCGGTTCCGCTCCCGCCGGCAGGTCAACCCGGACGGGTCCGTGCACACCGTGACCACCGAGCTGCCCCGCGCGCAGTGGGCCGTACTCATCCACGACCATCACCAGGCCTACATCAGCTGGGAGCAGTTCCTGGCCAACGAGGCCAAGCTTGCCGCGAACCGAACCAACGCCGGCGCGCGGCCGCCGCGGGAGGGGTCCGCGCTGTGTCAGGGCATCGTGCTCTGTGGCTCGTGTGGGCGCCCGATGTCCACCCGCTACGCCGGGGCGCAGCCCTACTACGAATGCGCGCGGGCCCGCGCCGATCACGTGGCCACCCCGGGCTGCCGCTCGGTGCGCGCGGCCACCGTCGACGACGCGGTCGCTGCCGCACTGCTGGCCGCGGTCACCCCCGAACAGCTCGCCCTCGCCCTGGCCGCCGCCGGTGAGGTCACCGATCGCCGGGCCCGCTCGCTGCGCGCAGTCGAACTGGCCGTCGAACGCGCCCGCTACAGCGCTGAGCGGGCCGAACGGGCACACGCGGCCTGCGAGCCGGAGAACCGTCTGGTGGCCCGCAGCCTGGAAGCCCGCTGGGAGGCCCGCCTGGTCGAACTCGCCGACGCCGAAGCCGGCCTGGCCACCGCCCACCACGCCCAGGCACCCCTGCCACCACCAGGCGAACTCGCCGCAGCCCTCGGTGACCTACCTCGGTTGTGGTCGGCACCGAGCACCGCCGAGCGGGACCGCAAACGGCTGCTTCGCACCCTGCTCGGCGACGTCACCCTGCGCCCCGGTAACACCGCACGCGAGCTGCGTGTCGGGTTGCGCTGGAACTCCGGCGCCACCGAGGAAGTCGTTGTCCAGCGGATGAGCCCGGTCACCGAGTGGCGGCGCACCGCCCCGGCGGCCGTCGCCCTGGCCCGCGAAATCGGCCCCGGGCTGAGCAACCCAGAACTCGCCGCCGCGCTCAACAAGGCGGGCCACACCACCGGCACCGGCAAACCGTTCGACACCACCGCCGCATGCAACCTGCGCTACGCCTACCGGATCGGCTCCCCAGATCTGCTCGCCGCCGGCGAGCTCACCCCACGCGCGGTCGCGCAACGCCTCGGGGTCGCCACCGGTGTCGTGCACGCCTGGCTCAGTGCCGGCACCCTCACCGCCCGGCGCAGCCCAACTGGGCGCTGGTGCATCCCCTTCCCGCCCGAGGTCGAGGCGGCCGCCCGGGCCCGGATCATCGACAGCTCACACATCCACCGCGACGCCGACGACCACGACCGCCAGCCCGGCGAACTGTCCATCACCAAGTTCGCCGCCCGGCTCACCGTCAAACCCGACGTCGTCTACTACTGGGCCAAACGCGGCTACCTGCCCACCCGCCGAGGCAAAGCCGGCCGCCGCTGGATCGCCCTCACCCCCGAACTCGAGGCCGCCTGCCGTACCCGTATCGCGGGCTCCTACAAGCTGCCCGAAGATGTCAAAGCCACACAACACACTGAAAGGATCGCAGTATGAAGTCACCGTCCCCACTATTTCGGACAGGATCGCCCAGACGGTGGCGGCCAAGCGGTTGGAGGCGAAGGTCGAACCGATCTTCCATCCCGACTCCTACGGCTACCGACCG
>JADGOU010000058.1 GCA_017882835.1 Frankiaceae bacterium
ACTGCGTTGTTGACCCCGCTGGCGACGCCGGACCGGGCCGGTCCGACGGCGGCGAGCACCGTCGTGGTCAGCGGGGCCACGGTAAGCGCCAGTCCCAGGCCAAAGACGAGCACCCCAGGCAGGGCCGTGCCGAGGTAGGAGGCTCCCGGACCGATCCTGGCCAGCAGCAACAGTCCGGCACCCGCCAGGAGCGGACCGACCGTCATTGGCAGCCGCGGCCCGGTCCGCGCCGAGAGTGCACCGGCGCGGGAGGAGAGCAGGAGCAGCAGCAACGTTACCGGCAGCAAGGCTGCGCCCGAGGCCAGCGCCGAGTAGTGCAGCACCCGCTGGAGTTCGAGCACGACGAGGAACAGCGCCCCGCCCAGCGCGGCGTACACGACCACCGTCGTCAGGTTCGCGACGGTGAAGTCGCGGGAGCGAAACAGCTCCAGCGGCAGCATCGGGTGCGCCCGGTGGCTTTCGATCACCACGAAGGCGACCAGGGTAGCCGTCCCCGCCGCGCTCAGAGCGATCATCGCCGCGGTGGCCAGTCGGGGTTGCTCGATCAAGGCGAAGACGAGCAGACCGAGGCCGAGGACGGCGGTGGCCGCGCCGGGCAGGTCCAGCCGCCCGGTGGACGCCGCCGGGTCCCGGGACTCGGGCACGTGCCGCAGCGCCACCACAACGGCGACCGCCACCAGCGGCACGTTGATCAGGAACACCCAGCGCCAGGACGAGGCATCGACCAGGTAACCGCCCAGGAAGGGTCCGACGGCGGTGGACACGCCGGACAGTCCAGACCAGGCGCCGACCGCCCGGCCGCGGTCGGCCGGGGTGAACGTCGCGGACAGGATCGCCAGGCTGCCCGGCACCAGCAGGGCCGCCCCGACCCCCTGCAGCGCCCGGGCCCCGACCAACAGCCAGGGGGTCGGGGCCAGCCCGCAGGCCACCGACGCGGTCACGAAGGCCAGCAAGCCGAGCACGAAGGTCCGGCGGCGGCCGTAGATGTCACCCAGCACGCCCCCGACGAGCACGAACGACCCGAGGGTCAGCAGGTAGGCGTCCAGCACCCACTGCAGCGTGGCGAACCCGGTGCGCAGGTCCCGGCCGATGGTCGGCAGCGCCACGTTGACGACGGTCCCGTCGAGGAACGCCACCCCGGAGCCCAGCACCGTCGCCAGCAGCACCCAGCGCCCGGCGGTGGTGCCAAACCGCACACCATCGGCGGGCGCTGCGGCGGCCAAGCTCCCGACGCCGGGGTGGGCCGCGGCGGCGCGTCCATCTGCGCCCGGCGTCACCCGCCGCCGGTGCGCAGGTCCGCCCGCAGCTGCGAGCGGCGGATCTTGCCGCTCACCGTCTTCGGCAGCTCCGCCACGAAATGGATCTCCCGCGGGTACTTGTACGGCGCGGTGACCCGCTTGACGTGGTCCTGCAGCTCGACGGTGAGCTCGTCCGAGCCGGTGTAGCCGGGAGCGAGGATGACGAACGCCGTCACGATCTGCGTCCGCTGCGGGTCGTCGCGGCCAACAACGGCGGCCTCGGCCACGGCCGGGTGTTCGACCAGTGCTGACTCCACCTCGAACGGCCCGATCCGGTACGCCGACGACGTGATCACATCGTCGGAGCGACCCTCGAACCACAGGTAGCCGTCGGCGTCGCGGGCGGCCTTGTCGCCGGTGTAGTACCAGCCGTCCTTGAACGCGGCCGCGGTGGCCTCCGGCTCGCGGTAGTACGCCGCGAACAGCCCGATCGGCCGTGGGTCGGCCCGCACCGCGATGTTGCCGACCACGCCGTCCGGCGCGGGTCGGCCGTCGTCGCCGAGCACCTCCACTTCGTACCCGGGGGTCGGGCGGCCCATCGAGCCCGGGCGCACCGGCATCGAGCGGTAGTTCGCCACCACGTTGGTGGTCTCGGTCTGGCCGTAGCCGTCGTACACAGTCAGGCCGGTGCCCTCGGACCAGACCCGGATGACCTCGGGATTCAGCGGCTCACCGGCGCTGGTGCAGTGCCGCAGGGCGGACAGGTCGTAACGGGTGAGGTCGGCTTGGACCAGCAGCCGGTAGAGGGTTGGGGGCGCGCAGAACGACGTGATGCCGTGCCGAGAGATCATTGACAGGATGGTGTCGGCATCGGGCTTGCCCAGTTGCACCTGCACTACGGTGGCCCGCTCGTGCCACTGCCCGAACAGCCCGCCCCAGGCGGCCTTGGCCCAGCCGGTGTCGGAGACGGTCCAGTGCAGGTCGCCCGGGCGCAGGTCCTGCCAGTACCGGGCCGTGATCACATGACCCAGCCCGTAGGAGGCCTGGGTGTGCAGCACCATCTTGGGGTAGGCGACGGTGCCGGAGGTGAAGTAGAGCAGCATCGGGTCGTCCGCGGCCGTCGGGTCGGCCGGCGTCTCGCCGTCGCCGGCCTGGGCGCACAGCGCGTCGAAGTCCCCCCAGCCTGGCGGCGCACCGCCCGCTGGCGACCAGCACAACCGGTGGCGCAGCGCGGACAGATCGGCGGCCACCGAGTCCACCTTCGCGGCTCCCTCCGCGTCGGTGATCGCGGCCACCGCTTCCGACCGGCTCATCCGGAACGCGATGTCGCGGCCGGTCAGCAGGTTCGGCCCGGGCATCGGCATCGCGCCGATCCGGATGGCACCGAGCACCGCCGCGTACCACGCCGGTACCCGCGGCAGCATTACGAAGACCGGGTCGCCCTTGGTGACGCCCAGCTCGAGCAGCGCCCGGGCGGCGCGCCGCGAGTCGGCCGCGAGCTCGGTCGTGCTCTGGCGCGCCACCACTTCACCGTTGCCGTCGAGAGTCAGCAGCGCGAGGGTGTCGGGCTCCTCGGCCGCCCACCGTTCCACGATGTCGAGCACCGGGTTGCACCGGCTCGGGACCTCGAGGTCGAAGCTTGCCCGGGCGTCGTCGTACGACGTCATGCGGGAAGGGGCGTCCCGCCCTGGCCGCTGCCGCTCGTCCATCTGTAAGCC
The DNA here is from genome assembly GCA_017882835.1 of Frankiaceae bacterium. Classification (GTDB taxonomy): domain Bacteria; phylum Actinomycetota; class Actinomycetes; order JADGOU01; family JADGOU01; genus JADGOU01. Next base: position 2,957 of record JADGOU010000058.1, read on the forward strand.
GCCTTTCGGTGCGTGCGCGGAACCCCCATGGCAGGGTGTCACCGTCCAGTGGGCAGCCTGGCGCGGCGGTACCCATCCGGCAAGCACTTCGCTGCAATCCGTGGACCTGGGACTGTCCGCACCGCGACCGGACATCTGCCACGATGACGATGCACTAGGCGGTGCTCGACCGGCAGCGCGCACACCCTGCGGGCCAGCCTGGCCGGCCGGTGCTGACCATGCCGGTGATCCCGGTAGGTCGACGTACGACGATGAGGAGAGGCTCATGTCGGTGGCCAGCTCGCTGGGCGGGCAGGCAGGCGGTGGTGAGGTAGCCGGCGGTCTGATGGGCCGAGCCGCCCCGGAGACCAGCTCGGTGGCCACCAGCACGACGGCGGGACCCGAGCTCGTCCAGCTGCTCACTCCGGAGGGGGAGCGGGTCTCCCACCCCGACTACGCCCTGGACCTGACCGCCGAGGACTACCGCAGTCTCTACCGCGACCTGGTGCTCGTCCGCCGGGTCGACGTCGAGGCCACCGCGCTGCAGCGCCAGGGAGAGCTCGGGATCTGGGCGGCGCTGCTCGGCCAGGAGGCGGCCCAGGTGGGCTCCGGCCGGGCGCTGCTGCCGGGCGACTACGCCTTCCCGACGTACCGGGAGCATGGAGTCGCCTATTGCAAGGGCGTCGACCCGCTCAAGCTGCTCGGACTCTTCCGCGGGGTCAGTCATGCCGGCTGGGACCCGCACGACCACAACTTCGGCCTCTACACGATCGTGATCGGCAGCCAGACGCTGCACGCCACCGGTTACGCCATGGGCATCCAGAAGGACGGCACCGAGGACGCGGTGATCGCGTACTTCGGCGATGGGGCCACCAGCCAGGGCGACGTCAACGAGGCGTTTGTTTTCGCCACCGTCTTCAACGCTCCAGTGGTGTTCTTCTGCCAGAACAACCAGTGGGCAATCTCCGAGCCGCTGGAGCGCCAGACCCGGATCCCGCTCTACCAGCGGGCGCGTGGGTTCGGCTTTCCCGGGGTCCGAGTCGACGGCAACGACGTGCTAGCCGTCCTCGCCGTCACCCGGGCGGCGTTGCGCAACGCCCGCGAGGGCAACGGGCCGACCTTCATCGAGGCGTTCACCTACCGGATGGGAGCGCACACGACGTCTGATGACCCGACTCGCTACCGACTGGCCAGCGACCTGGAGACCTGGAAGCTCAAAGACCCGCTGGAGCGGATGAAGGCCTACCTGGTCCGATCCGGCATGGCCGACGCCGCCTTCTTCGCCGGCGTTGAGGTCGACGCGGACGCACTCGCCGCCCACGTCCGGAAGGGCTGCATCGAGATGCCCGACCCGGACCCGCTGTCGATCTTCGACGGGGTCTACGCCGAGCCGACCGCGCTCTTGGCCGAGGAGCGCGCACGGTTCGCCGCCTACCTGTCCTCCTTCGCCGACGGCCCGCAGGCGGACGCGGACAGCGCCGCGGCTACCGCTGGGGGGCGCTGACCCATGGCCCCGACCACTCTCGCCAAGGCCGTCAACATGGGCTTGCGCAAGGCGATGGAAAGCGACCCCAAGGTGCTGGTGATGGGGGAGGACGTCGGCAAGCTCGGCGGCGTCTTTCGGGTAACCGACGGGCTGCAGAAGGACTTCGGCGAGGCCCGGGTGATCGACACCCCGCTGGCCGAGTCCGGCATCGTCGGTACGGCGATCGGGCTCGCGCTGCGTGGCTACCGGCCGGTGTGCGAGATCCAGTTCGACGGGTTTGTCTACCCGGCGTACGACCAGATCGTCAGCCAGCTGGCAAAGATGCACTACCGCTCGCAGGGCACCACCCCGCTGCCGGTGACGATCCGGATCCCGTTCGGCGGCGGGATCGGGGCGGTGGAGCACCACAGCGAGTCGCCCGAGGCCTACTTTGCCCACACCGCGGGGCTGAAGGTGGTCGCCTGCTCCAACCCGGTCGACGCCTACTTCATGATCCGGCAGGCCGTGGTCGCGGACGACCCGGTGATCTTCTTCGAGCCCAAGCGGCGCTACTGGGAGAAGGCGGAGCTGGACGAGTCCGCGACCCCGCCGCCGCTGCACTCCGCGACGGTGGTGCGCCCGGGCGACGACCTGACCGTGCTGGCTTACGGGCCAATGGTCCGCACTGCGCTGGAGGCCGCTGCCGCTGCCGCCGCCGCGGACGAAGGTCGCAGCCTGGAGGTGATCGACCTGCGGACGCTCTCGCCGCTGGACCTGGTCCCGGTGTTGGAGTCGGTCCGGCGTACCGGCCGCTGCGTCGTGGTGCACGAGGCGCCGGTCTTCCTCGGCATGGGCAGCGAGCTGGCGGCCAGGATCACCGAGGCATGCTTCTACTCGCTCGAAGCCCCGGTCCTGCGGGTGGGCGGTTTCGACACGCCGTACCCCCCGTCCCGGCTGGAGGAGGCGTACCTCCCCGACCTCGACCGCGTGCTCGACGCCGTCGACCACGCGTTCGCCTTCTAGGAGCTCCGGTGCCCAACTACAAGCAGTTCTTGCTGCCGGACCTCGGTGAGGGTCTGACCGAGGGCGAGATCCTCAAGTGGCTGGTCGCGCCCGGCGACACCGTCACGCTCAATCAGCCGATCGTCGAGGTCGAGACGGCTAAGGCTGCGGTCGAGGTCCCCTCGCCGTACGCCGGCGTCGTCACCGCCGTGCACCACAGCGAGGGCGAGACTGTGGACGTTGGCGCGCCGATCATCACCTTCGACACCGACCCGGGTGATCCGGCGGCCGGGCCGGCCGCCGCGGGCGCGCCGGCCGAGGTGATCCCGGCCGCGCTGGTGGCCAACCCGCCGGTCGACGCCGCGGTGGAGCCCGGCCTGATCGGCGGTCCGGCCCCCGGCGGTCGGACATCGGTGCTGGTCGGCTACGGCCCGAAGTCCAGCACCGCCGTTCGGCGACCGCGTAAGCCGTCGCCCGAGCCCCCCGAGCCGACCCAGCGGCAGCCGATGCGGATCGCCGGCACCGCCGTCGGCCAGTCCGCAAGAGTGGCCGCCGGCGCGGTGGCCGTGCTCGCCAAGCCGCCGGTTCGCAAGCTGGCCCGCGACCTGGGCATCGACCTGACCACGCTTTCCGCCACTGGCCGCAACGGCACGATCAGCCGGGAGGATGTGGAGCGGGCCGCAGCCGGGCTGGCAACGGCCGGGCTGGCAACGGCCAATGCCCCTAGGCCGCAGTCCGCGCCCACCGCGCCCGACTGGGCGGTCGGGGTGGCGGACCCGCCGTCGAGCCGGGCGGGAGGTGTCGTCGCGTCGGCCTTCGACCCGGCCACCCGCGAGCGGCGGCTCCCTATCAAAGGCGTGCGCAAGGCAACCGCGGCCGCGATGGTCGCCAGCGCCTTCACCGCCCCGCACGTCACCGAGTGGGTGCAGGCCGACGTCACCGGCTCGCTCAAGGCCGTCCGGACGCTGCGTCGGTTGCCCGACTTCGCCGAAGTCAAGGTGAGCCCGCTGCTGCTGGTCGCCAAGGCCGTGCTGGTCGCGGTCCGGCGGCACCCGATGATCAACGCATCCTGGGACGAGGCCGCCCAAGAGATCGTCGTCAAGGACTACGTCAACCTCGGCATTGCCGCGGCCACCCCGCGCGGACTGGTGGTACCCAACATCAAAGACGCCGGTCGGCTGACGCTCCCCGATTTGGCCACGTTGCTGGCCGAGCTGACGGCGACCGCCAAGAGCGGCCGGACGCAACCGGCCGACATGCGGGGCGGCACCATCACGATCACCAACGTTGGGGTCTTCGGCGTCGACACCGGCACTCCGATCCTCAATCCCGGAGAGTCAGCGATTTTGGCCTTCGGGGCGATCCGGAAGTTGCCGTGGGTGCACAAGGGCAAGGTGCGTGCGCGGATGGTGACCAACTTGGGCGTCTCGTTCGACCATCGGTTGGTCGACGGCCAGCTCGGCTCGCAGTTCCTCGCCGATGTCGCTCGGATCCTGGTCGATCCGATGCGAACGCTGGTCGCCTGGACGTGACGCCGATGACCGAGTCAGCGGCAGCCCCCGGACCGACGCAGCGCGCCGGCACGGCCCAGATCGGTCCGGTGGAGATCGCTTATGAGACGCTCGGCCGGCCGGGCGCCCCGGCGGTCGTCCTCGTTGCCGGGCTCGCCCGCCAGCTGGTCAGCTGGCCGGATGCGCTGTGTCGGGCGCTGGTGGACCGCGGACTCTTCGTCGTTCGGTTCGACAACCGGGACGCCGGGGCGTCCAGCCATCTGGTTGGGGCCCCGCCGCCCGATCTGCGCGCGGTGACCAGGGGCGATTACGCCAGCGTCAGCTACCGACTCACCGACATGGCCGCCGACGTGGTCGGGCTGCTCGACGTGCTCGGCCTGCCGGCGGCTGCTCTGGTCGGGCACTCGATGGGCGGCATGATCGCCCAGACGGTGGTGATCGAGTATCCCGACCGGGTGCACGGGCTGGTCTCGCTGTCCTCGGCGCCGGGGGTGCGCGACCCGTGGGACGCGCGGCGGGAGGCGTTGCCGGTCGTGCTGGAGCCGCCGCCGACCGACCGGACTGCCTACCTCGAGCAGGCTGTCCGGTTCGAGCGGCTGATCGCCGTACCGCCCGATGTCGACGGTGCTCGGAAGCGGGCCCAGAAGGAGTTCGCCCGCGGCGTCGACCCGGAGGGCAAGGCGCGCCAGTTCGTGGCCATGCACGCCTCGGGTGAACGTACCCACGCATTGGCGGCCTGCCGGACGCCGGCGCTGGTGGTGCACGGGGCGCTCGACCCGCTGATCGGGGTGCGGGCTGCACACGCGACCGCGGCCGCGCTACCGGGCGCCCGCCTGCTGGTGTTTGCGGACATGGGGCACGAGTTGTCCCGCGGGCACTGGCCAGAGTTCATTGACGCGGTGGGTGACATTGTCGTCGGAGGTCGGTCGTAGCGTGTGGCGATGTTCTCCCGAGTGGTGAATCTCGCCCGCTGGCGTCCGGACGATCGGAGGCATAGATCCATGGCACGCAGGACCGCCGGTTACGGCTGGATCCCCGACCTTCCAGATCAGCGAGACCTGCTGTACGCCGCGCCACCGGCACCACCGATCCCGCTGCCGGCGCAGACCGACCTGCGGGCGCAGTGTCCGCCCGTCTATGACCAAGGTCAGCTCGGCAGCTGCACCGCCAACGCCATCGCCGGCGCGCTGCAGTTCGACGAGGCGAAGCAAGGCGAGGCCGACACCACCCTGCTGTCCCGGTTGTTCATCTACTACAACGAGCGGGTCATGGAGGGCACCGTCGGCACCGACAGTGGCGCAATGATCCGTGACGGCATCAAGACGGTGAACGCCGTGGGGGCCTGTCCGGAGTCGGAGTGGCCCTACGACATCGCCCGGTTCACCGAGAAGCCGTCGGACGCCTGCTACGCCGACGCCGCGACGCATCGGGCGCTGCAGTACCAGCGGGTTTCCCACGACCTCACCCAGATGCGGACCTGCCTGGCCAGCGGCTTCCCGTTCGTCTTCGGCTTCAGCGTCTACGAGAGCTTCGAGAGCAAAGCCGTTGCGCACACGGGCGTCACGCCGATGCCCGCCCACGGCGAGCGGGTGATCGGTGGCCACGCGGTCATGGCCGTCGGCTACGACGACACCGCCGCAACGTTCTTGGTGCGCAACTCGTGGGGGACCGGCTGGGGGCTGGCCGGCTATTTCACCATGCCGTACGACTACCTGAGCGCCCGCAACCTATCGAACGACTTCTGGACCATCCGGCTGATGTCCTAACGAGGCTCCGCCTCGGACCGTCGAGCGGTGTGATCGGTAGCTGGGCTGCGTAGGCTCCGGTCGTGGGCCTAGACGGGTCCGGTAACCCGGTCCCGTGTTTGAACCGCCCGAGGCGGTTGGTTGGCCTTGCGGCCGTGCCACGACCGGAGCTGGCAATGGCGGTAGCGCGAAGCGTCGACGACGTCGAACGTCTCACCCACGATCCGACCGTCGGCGCTGGCGCGTTCACCGCCCTGGCCGCCCCGGCCGTCGCGGGCACCCAGCGCGTCTCCGCCCCGCCGTTCGACCCCACTCGCATTCGACCCCACTCGCACCCAGGCGCTGCTCGCCGCGCTGGTGCGCCGGCGGCTACCGGTCGAGCCTCAGTAGATGTCGCGGTCCCGGACGATGCGGTCGTCGACGACTGCGGCGCGCCGGCGCGGACCAAAGATGAACAGCGTGGTGAGTAGGCCCACCAGCCCGGCGATGATCAGAATGGCGCCGACCATCTGAATGCTGATCCCGCTGACCGTGGCGTGCACGGCGAAGGCCAGGATTGCGCCCACGGCCATGAGGAAGATGCTGACGCCGATGCCCATGGAGGGTGTCCCTTCGCGGTACCGCGGCCGTCCGGAGCGGCCCATCACGGTGAGGCGGCTTCCACGATACCCACAGTGACGGTCCCAGGCATCTGTACGCCGCCTTCCGGGCCGACCGGGTCGGCAGCGCACGACGGGATGTGACCGGTCCTAGTGCCGCTGCCGGAAGCGGCACTAGCTGAGCCTAGAAGTCGGCCTCGTCTAGGTCCATCAGGTCCAGGCTGACCTCTTCCGCGATCGCCCGCTGCGCGGTGATCTCGGGCAGCACGGTGGCCACGAAGAATCGGGCAGCAGCGATCTTGCCCCGGTAGAACGGCAGGTCGCGGCCGGTGGCTGTGTCCATCTTGGCCAGGGCAACCTCGGCCTGGCGCAGCAGCAGCCAGCCCGTGACCAGGTTGCCCAACGCCATCAGCAGCCGGGTGGTGTTGAGCCCCACCTTGTACAAGTTGCGCTTGTCGCCGGCCGCCCCGGTGAGGTGCTCGACCATGGTGCCGAGGATGCCCTGCACGTCTTCCAGCGCGGTGCCGAGTAGTTCGCGCTCGCGCAGCAGCTGACCATTGCCAGCGTCGCCCTTGGCGAAGTGCTGGATGTCGCCCATCAGCTTGGTGAGCGCCTGGCCCTTGTCCCGCACGATCTTGCGGAAGAACAGGTCCATGCCCTGGATCGCCGTGGTCCCCTCGTACAGGGTGTCGATCTTGGCGTCGCGCACGTACTGCTCGATCGGGTAGTCCTGCAGGAAGCCGGAACCACCGAGGGTCTGCAGGGACCAGGACAGCAGCTCGTAGGACTTCTCCGCGCCGAAGCCCTTCACGATCGGCAACAGCAGGTCGTTGAGGCGGACGGCGAGGTCGTCCGGGGAGTCCTTGGCTTCCGCCATCTCCACCTGGTCCTGCATGGTGGCGGTGTAGAGGACAAGGGCGCGCATGCCCTCGGCGTACGCCTTCTGCGTCATCAGCATGCGCCGGACGTCGGGGTGGTGGGTGATCGTGACGCGGGGGGCAGCCTTGTCGGTCATCTCGGTCAGGTCCGGGCCCTGGACGCGGTTCTTGGCGTAGTCGAGCGCGTTGAGGTAGCCGGTCGACAGGGTGGCGATGGCCTTGGTGCCGACCATCATCCGGGCGTACTCGATGACCTGGAACATCTGGGCGATGCCGTCGTGCGCGTCGCCGACGAGGTAGCCGATGGCGGGGTGCTTGGCGCCGAAGGTCAGCTCACAGGTGGTCGAGGCCTTGATGCCCATCTTCTTCTCGACGTTGGTGACGTAGGCACCGTTGCGCTCGCCGAGCTCGCCGGTCTCGAAGTCCACGAGGAGCTTGGGGACGATGAACAGGCTCAGGCCCTTGGTGCCCGCGCTGGCCCCCTCCGGGCGAGCGAGCACCACGTGGATGATGTTCTCCGGCCAGTCCCACTCCGCCGAGGTGATGAAGCGCTTCACGCCCTCGATGTGCCAGCTGCCGTCGGGCTGCTGGAGCGCCCTGGTGCGGCCGGCGCCGACGTCGGAGCCGGCGTCTGGCTCGGTGAGGACCATCGTCGCGCCCCACCGCCGGTCGACCATCAGCTGAGCCAGCTTCTTCTGCTCTGGCGTGCCCAGCCGGTCGATGATGGAGCCGAACCCGGGGCCGGTCATGTACATGAAGGCCGCCGGGTTGGCGCCGAGCATCATCTCGGCTGCGGCCCAGCGCAGCGACGGCGGTGCGCCGGTGCCGCCCAGGTGCTCCGGCAGGTCCAGCCGGTACCACTCGGCGTCCATCAGTGCGGTGAAGGACTTGTGGAAGGACTTCGGCATCGTCACCGTGCCGGCGGCCGGGTCGAAGACCGGGGGGTTGCGGTCGGCGTCGGCGAAGGACTCGGCCAGCTCGTTGCTGGACAGCCGCTCCACCTCGGCCAGCACGCTGCGGGCGGTGTCGACGTCCATGTCGGCGTACGGCCCGGTGCCCATGATATCGGCCCGACCGAACACCTCGAACAGGTTGAACTCGATATCGCGAAGGTTGCTCTTGTAGTGACCCACCGAGACGCTCCAGGTCTGGGGCCGATCCGCGTTGGAGCCGGCCGGACAGCGTTACCTACTTGCCGGTAACAATCCATAGTACCGCTGCTAACCGCTGCAAGCGTGGGTGGCCCATCTCACGTCCCGCTGAGCACTGAGCCGATCAGGTGAATCGAGCGGCACCGCGCCGCCGCTGCTCAGCCGAGCACGCACTCTGGATCAGAAGGCTGTTGGGGTGCGCGTGGGCGCGACCTCACCGGGTCAGTCTCGGCACGGGCGGTGGGCGATGTCTGGCACGGCCACCAGCATCGCAGTGATTGTGGTGATCGTGGTCGGCTTGCCGTTACTCGGCATGGCGGTCGGCCGGCGCCTGCGGTCGATGCGGCCGCCTCTGGTGCCCAAGGACCACTCGTCGCGGTCTCTGCACACCCGACACCCGGCCTGATCCCGATCACGTTGCAGTCGAGTTGACCGCGGACGGCCGTGATGGCGGGCGCCCGCGTTCAGGTGGACGCACGGGTGGACACAAGATCCTTTGAACCGGAGCGGGCGACGGGAATCGAACCCGCGTTGCAAGCTTGGGAAGCTCGTGTTCTACCGCTGAACTACGCCCGCATGCGACCGCTGTCCCGCCGCGGCGCGCCGCCATGCTACCGGGCCTCGCTACAGTCGCGCGCGTGCTCCTCAGCGACCGGGATCTGAAGGCGGAGATCGCAGCGCGGCGCTTCACGCTCGCGCCGTACGACGCCGCGCTGGTCCAACCCTCCAGTGTGGACGTGCGGCTGGACCGCTACTTCCGGGTGTTCCAAAACCACCGCTACACCCACATCGACCCCGCGGTGCAGCAGGACGAGTTGACCGCGCTCGTGGAGGCCGACGGCGACGGGCCGTTCATCTTGCACCCGGGCGAGTTCGTGCTCGGCTCGACACTGGAGGTCGTGACCTTGCCGGACGACCTGGCCGGTCGGCTGGAGGGCAAGTCCTCGCTCGGTCGGCTCGGCCTGCTGACGCACTCCACGGCCGGCTTCATCGACCCGGGCTTCACCGGTCACGTCACGCTCGAGCTCTCGAATGTGGCGACGCTGCCGATCACGCTTTGGCCGGGCATGAAGATCGGCCAACTCTGCCTGTTCCGGCTGTCGTCGCCGGCCGAGCACCCCTATGGCTCCGCGGTCTATGGCTCCCGCTACCAGGGCCAGCGCGGCCCGACGCCGTCCCGGTCCTGGCAGAACTTCTCCCGCTCCCGGACGA
>JADGOU010000384.1 GCA_017882835.1 Frankiaceae bacterium
GCAGCGCGGACCGGCCTGCAGCTCGAGCAACCCGAGCGCACCGAGCATCTCCGGCTGCAGCCACCGGTTGGTGGCCAGCAGCCCGTTCAGCGCCACTCGTTCCAGCGCCTCAACCGGCTGCTCGGCCCGCGGCACGCTGGGCATGTCGATGGCGGCCACCAGCCGCTGGTGCAGCGTGGTGTGGACGCCGTCCGGGTTAACGTCGCCCATCTCGTCCCAGAAGTTCTGCGCCAGCTCGAGCTTGTCGCTGCCGGCGAGCCCGACCTGGCAGAGCGCGATCAGGTCGTCGAACCCGCCGTCCGGGCCGCCCTCCAGCGCCAGGAAGTTGACCACCTCGGGCCAAGTCGCCTCATCGGCCAGCCAGCGGTACGCCGTCGGCAACCGGTCCTTCGCCGGACGCCGGCTGGCGGGTGGCCGAGCTGCCAGTCGACTACCGCCCTCGAGTGGGCCGCTCCAAGGTGACCGGAACCGTCCGCGGCACCGCCCGGGCGGTTCGAGACATGCGCCGCGTGCTCGCCTCGTGAAGGCGCCCGGCGCCGGGTCCACTCGCCGCGACGCGGCAACCATCTGGCCGACCGGCACGGCATCCAGTTGGCCGACCGGCACGGCACCCATCCAGCCGACCCGCGGCCGGCAACACCGGACAGCACGGTCGGGACCGGCCGCGGGCCCAACGCCGGGAAGGTGGCGCACTCGTTGACCCTGCCACCCCCGGCCCACGCCGCCGCGGATCAGCTGCTCGTGCTGGCCAAGGAACCCCCGGCCTGGGCTGGTCAGACCCGGCTGCCGCCGCCGTACTCTGCCGAGCAGGCGGCGACCCTGGCGGCGGCCGCTCTGGCCGACACTCTGGCCGCCGTGGCCGCCACCCCGGCGGCCCGCCGACTGCTGGTGCTCGACGGCGTACCGGGCCCGTGGCTGCTGGTCGGCATCGAAGTGCTGCCGCAGCGCGGTCAGGGGCTGGCCGAGCGGATCGCCGCGGCCTTCGCGGACGCCTACCGCACCCGGCCACTGCCGATGCTGCTGGTCGGCATGGACACCCCGCAGCTGACCGCCGCCGCCGCCCACCTGCTCGCGCCGGCCACGGACGCCGTTCGCGGACTGGCTGCCGACGGCGGTTGGTGGGCGATGTGGCTGCGCCGGCCGGACGAGCGGCTGCTGGCCGACGTACCGATGTCGACACAGGCGACCGGACGGGTCCAGCGGGACCGGCTGGGTCGGCGCTGGCCTGCGGGTGCACGACCTCCCGCGGATGTCCGACGTCGATACCCCGGTGGACGTTGCCGTGGCCGCCGCGGCGCCCGCGACCCGATTTGCCGCCGCCGCGGCCACGTTGGCGCCCACCGGGCCTGAATCCCCCGGCCGTGGTACCCCCGCAAGGCCAGCCCCAGCTTCCTCGACGCGCTCGCCGCCCTACGCCGGCTGCTTTGGTCCCAGCGAATTACAGCGCTGTCAGCCGCGGCCACCACCCCGCACGACAAGACCAAGATCACCGAGGCCCTACTGGACACGCTCGCCTACGCCGCCTGAAGCTGCGAAAGTCCACCCTGGAAGTTCTCGTTCTACGACGCCCATCTGTACGGCGCCTGGGTCTTCATCGCGGCCTTCACCGTGCACGTGGGGATCAAGCTGCCGCGGATGCTGCACGCGCTCCGGGAGCGGCCGCTGCCCCGGAGCTGCGGACGTCACTGGCCGACCCGGGCGGAATCGCCCGACCCGGACGGCCTGGTCCCGGCCGAGCCGGCCGCCCCCACCGTGTCCCGGCGCGGGCTGCTTGCCGGCGTGGGGCTGGGCTCGCTGGCCGTTCTGGCCCTGTCGGCGGGCCACGTGCTCAACGGCCCGCTGCGCCGGACGGCCTGACCTTGCAGCGCAGCCGCTCGCGCAGCGCCTGGAACGTGGCCACCTCGTAGGCCATGCGCACCACCCGCCGGCGCCCGTTGCCGTCGGTGCGCCACACCAGCGGCTGCCAGTCCGCGCCCAGGCCCGGATGGGTCGGCGCCGCCTCGCCGGGCGGGTAGTAGGTCAGGTTGCCCGCGGCCGCGTAGCGTGCGATCAGCGCGAGGGCGACGATGATCGGCTGATGGGTAGTGTTGTTCGACCGAAACTCCAGCACCTCGAGCAGCCGGATCAGCCCGCGCCGGTAGTGGTTGGTGTACGACGCCCGCAGCGTGGTCTTCACGGTGCGCTGGTAGACCGGACCCTTGGTCTTGTACTCGTGTGTACCAGCTCGCGCAGCGTCTGCTCTCCGCCGACCACCGCTGGATAGACAACGTCTCGCACCGGGTCGTCCGGCGCGGCCAGCGCCGCGGCCGCCGCCGAGAACAGGATGTTCTCCTTGCCGGTCACCCGCTTGAACGCGTTGAGCAGCTCGTCGGTGACCTTGCGCTCGGCCCGGGCGTTGAATCGGTGCACCGTGGAGATCAGCAGCTCGACCAGGGTGTCGGTAATCTCGCGCTGCCGGGCGTGCAGGAGCGCCGCCAGCCGCGTCCGCATTCTCGCCTCGCTCGGGTGCGCGCGCAGATGCGATGGCGACTCCACCGAGGCCTGAGCCCGCCACCTGGCCAGCACCTTCGGCGCGACGTCGGCGAACAGCTGCGCTGGCAGATCGACCGCCCGGACCGCCAGCAGCTTGTCGATCTCGGTGAGCATACTCTCCAAGCTTACGTTGCCCGGGTCGGCCTTGATCAGCACCAACACCGACCGGTCGCCACCGCCCGGATCACCGTCGCTGTCATTGCCGGCGACGAGTGCCCGTATCCGGTCACGACGTCGCCGGGTAACCGGTTGGCGACCCGGGCGAGCAGCGCGTCCTCGGCGCGGTGCAGCGCGGCGCCCACCATCCGGTCCACCCGACCCCGGCTGGGTGGACCGATGCGCGCACCTCGCGGCACCGCTCCAGTAGCGCCTCACGGACGTGCTCCGGGCGCCGCTCCGCCTCGGCGACCTGCGCCACCAGCCAGTCGGTGAGCTTGTCGGCGTCATCGACGCTGCACTCCCGGAACCCCAGCGCGCGACGAGTCTCGGCCCGGTGCGCCTTGATCTGCCGACCCGTCCAGTCGTAGAAGCCCAGGTCGGCCGCAGGCACGCCGACCTGCTTGGCGACGAAATCCACCGTCTCGCTGGCCAGCTCGGCCCGTCCGGTAGGGAAGCGGCCGGCCATGATGAAGTGCTTCAGGATCAGCGCGAACCCGAGCCGGGTCGCGCCAGACTTGTTGCGCAGTAAGGCGACGTCGTCGGGCAACAGCGTGAAGTGCTCAACAAGCTCGTCCAGCTCCGGCTGACCGCCCATGACTCTCCGGCGA
>JADGOU010000385.1 GCA_017882835.1 Frankiaceae bacterium
GTGCTGGTGCCGTGGTTGCTCGGCTGGGACAGCGATGACCCGGCGGCCCGGACCGCCTTCGACGCGGCCCTGCATGTCGGTACGGCGCTGGGCGCCGGCCTCCACGTCCGGGCCGACGTGCGTCGGCTCGGGAGCGCGGTGCTGCGCGACGTGGCTGGGTTCGCCGGAGCGCGCCGCCGACCACGAGACGACCGTGCCGCCCGCCTCGGCTGGCTGCTGGTGGCCTCCGAGCTGCCCGCGGTGGCCGTCGGCGGACTGCTGCCCGACCGGCTTCGGACCGGCTCGACCGACCCTTGCCGGGTCGCTGTGCTGCTGGCGGTGTTCGGCGTCGCCCTGGCGCTGGCCGACCGCTTCGGGCCGCAGCGCACCGGCCTAGCCGACCTCGGCACCGGGCCGGTGGTCGGCATGGCGTTCGCCCAGGCGGTCGCCCTGGCTCCCGGCGTCTCCCGGTCCGGCGCCACCATCACGGCCGGCCGCGCCCTCGGCGTCGAGCGAGCCGCGGTCGCGCGGTTCTCGGTGGACATGACGGTGCCGATCAGTGTGGGCGCGGCCGCCCGGGCCCTTGCCGGCATCGACGCGGCCACGCTCACTCGGCTGCGCCGGCCGCTCCTGGTCGGCGTGGCGAGCGCCGCCATCACCGGGGCAGCGTCGGTGCGCCTTGTGTTGCACCGCGTCGGCCGGCACGGCTATGCGGCGTACGCGGCGTACCGGCTGGTGTTGGCCGGAGCCGTACTCGCCCTGCACGTCCGCCGCCGCCAGTCGCTCCGTTGCCCCGCACTCGCTGGAGATTCGCCCGCATGAACCCGGTCCAAGCCGTCGTACTCGGCGTCGTCGAGGGGCTCACCGAGTTCCTGCCGGTGTCCAGCACCGGGCACCTGACCGTGACCGAGCAGCTGCTCGGGCTCAAGGTGGATGACAAGGCAATCACGGCCTTCACCGCGGTCATCCAGGTCGGGGCGATCCTCGCCACGTTCCTCTACTTCCGCGCCGACATCGTCCGGCTGGTGCGGGGCTTCGTCCGCGGGGTGGTCTCGGCCGAGGGTCGCGCCGACCCGGACTGGCGGTTCGCCTGGTGCGTCATCGTCGGGTCGATCCCGATCGGCATCCTGGGCTTGGCGTTCAAGTCGGTGATCGAGGGGCCGTTGCGCAGCGTGGCGGTGGTCGCGGTCGCTCTGATCGCCTGGAGCGCCGTCATGTGGTACGCCGAGCGGAGGCCGGCGCAGGACCGGGGCGAGTCCGCGCTGACCGTGCGCGACGGCGCCGTCATCGGACTGGTGCAGTGCGCGGCGCTGGTGCCGGGGGTATCCCGGTCGGGCGCGACCATCAGCGCCGGGCTGCTGCGCGGCATCGACCGGGTGGAGGCGACCCGGCTGTCGTTCTTCCTGGCGATCCCGGCGCTCACCGCGGCCGGGCTACTGGAGCTGGGCAAGTCCCTCGGCGGCGGGGTGGGGGTCGGCCCCACCGTGATCGGGACCGTGATCGCGTTCGTCGTGGCCTACGCAACCATCGCGTGGCTGCTGCGCTTCGTTGCCCACCACCGGATCTCGCTGTTCATCCCGTACCGGGTCGCCGCCGGCGTAGGAATCCTCGTCCTGCTGGCCACCGGCGTGATCAGCTGAGCGCACTGGCCGCTGCGCAAGGGCACCGCCCCCCATCCCGACCAGGCTGACCTCCCTCCTCAGCTTCACCCACGCCGTTGTCGCGTTTCGGGCTCCAGTTCGGCCGAAACGGTGCAACAGCGTGGGTGCAGCGACGAGATCCGTCAGCTTCACCCACCGGGTGGCACGCCCGAAGAGGTTTCGTAGTACGATTTGGGTGTGGAGGTGCTTCGGTCGGCGCTACTGCCAAAAGGACGTTGACGTGACTCGAACCCATGGCACACCAGCGGATGGCACCCCGATCACCGACGAGATGGTCGAGGCGATGGCTGACAAAGCCGAGCAGGGCTACGACGTCGATCAGATCCTCCAGCGTCGCCAGCCTGGCCGCCCTGCCATGGGCTCGGCGGCTTCCACGGTCGAGTCGGTGCGCCTGGATCCTGACCTCAAGCGTGACCTGCTCCTGCGAGCCGCCGAAGAGCGCACCAGTGTCTCCGAGGTGATCCGCTCGGCCGTGCGCCAGTACTTGCGCGCCAGCTGATGCTGATAGGCCGCCCGGCAGCCGATTACAACCAGTCGTTGCGACGAAAGGCCCGATAGAGCACCAGGCAGAACAGCGCCATCCCGGGCCAGGGCGACGAAGTACCCATGATGGCAGGTTCGGGACGGCCCTCGGTGGCGGGGTCGTCCTACTGGCCCCGTTCTGCGACGCCACGTCAAACTGTGTTTGACAGAATCGCAATTGTGTTGAACAGTAACGTCTTGGTGCAGATTCGGTTCACGCAGGCGGCGCGCAAGCACCGCATCGGTCGAGCCTCCGCTCGCCAGGTAATGGCGCATGTGACCCCGACCAAAATGATCACCGAACGAGGCAACGCTGGATGGCTCTACGTCGGCCAGGATGAACGTGATCGCGAGTTGGAGATCGTCGCCGTAGAGCTCCAAGGCGACGAGGAACGTGAGGCGGTCTTGCTTGTCTTGCACGTCATGCCAACCCACCTACGAGGACTTGATCCGCATGCCTGACCGCAGACCACCTCGAATCACCGATGACACTCCCATCGGCCCAGACGTCGACCTGGACCGGGAGGACATCCGGCTCGCTGACGGAACGCGGCTCACGGGGGAGGTCGCTGACGGGATCGTCCAGGAGCTTCGCCGTTCCGCTGGCCGTCCGTCCCTGTCGGGCAAGGCCGCAGCATCACCGCAGATCGCCTTCCGCGTCGCCCCGTCCGTCCGAGACCGGGCGGCACAGATCGCGGCCCGAGAGGGCAAGACGATCTCTCAGCTTGCCCGGGAGGCGCTCGAGGAGCGCGTCGCGGCGTCTCGATAGCCGCACCGCCACTTGCCGATCATGGTCGCCACCGCCAGGTGTTGGCGGCCCGGCAGCCGATTACAGCCAGTCGTTGCGACGGAAGGCCCGATAGAGCAGCAGGCAGAACAGCGCCATCCCGGTCAGGGCGACGAAGTAGCCATAATGGAACTTCAGCTCCGGGATGTTGTCGAAGTTCATCCCGTAGATGCCGGCCAACATGGTCGGTACGGCGGCAATCGCCACCCAGGCGGAGATCTTGCTCATGTCCTCGTTCTGCTGCACACCGACCTGGGTCAGGTTGGCGTCCAGGGCGGCGTCGAGCAGGGCGTCGGCTGACTCCGCCCGCTCGCCGTCGCGCCGGAGATGGTCGTGCACGTCGCGGAAG
>JADGOU010000386.1 GCA_017882835.1 Frankiaceae bacterium
TCTCGGCGGTCTCCCTCCGTCGCCCTCGGCGACAAGTGGAATGGTGGGCCGAGTGATCCCTGCCAGAGGCTGGGTGCCAGGTGGTTCAGCCGTGGCCGGCACCAGCCGGCCGAGTCGCCCACCCGTCGAGGCCCTCTACCCGGGTTCACCCTCCCGGCAACGCAGGACACCTGCGCCTCCGAAGCTGGGTCCGCCGCCGATCTCACCGGCCTGGGCGTGACGATGTCGACCACAGAAGAGTGGGGGAAGTTCACCAGCGTCGTCGCCCCGGTCCTCATCGCGTTCACGATGCCCACGGTCGCGCTGATCGCCACCAGCAAGGACTGGCCGCCGCCGTACTACGACGACTCGTGGCGGGTAGCCACGCTGAGCATGTTCATCGCCGCCAGCGGCTTCTTCCTCGCCGGCGTCCAGCTCATCGACGGTGACCTCATCCCCCGGTGGTGGCGGGTGTCCACCGGTGCGGTTCGGGCGGTGCTGACCTATCTCGGCCTGATCTTCGTCGGCGGCGGGCTCGGAATGCTGGTGCTGCCGTCGATGCGCCGGACGCCGTGGGTCCCGTCCACAGTCCGGTGGGTGGCGGACCGATGGTGGGTGTCGTTGCTGGTGCTCGGCCTCGGCGTCGCGGTTCCGATCCTGCTGCGGGTCGGGCGGTGGGTCATCGCCCAGTTCGCTCCGGCCCGGACCGACCGTCCGAGGGGTCGTGCGGGTCCGCGGTCCCGGTGAGGTGGCCGTTCGATGATGCCCCGGCAGATGCCGTCCGCAATCTTTGCCAGCCAGCCCGCACTCGACGCCCACCGCCGACCCCCCCGCGGCAGGCCAACGGGGCCCGCGACACCGGGGCCCGGGACGGGCGTCCGGCCCCAACCGGCGGCAGCGGAAGCAAGATCGGTTTGGGCCCCCACGACCCCACCGGCGGGTCACTCCAGGCCGGGATTATGTGACCCGCTATACAGCGAGTTCGGGTCGGGGACGATCCCGGCGGGGCCGCACAGCGGTGGCCAGTCCTCCCCCGCCGATCTTTTCCTCGAGCAGGCGACCGGCGTGGACGGAATGGTGGCCACCGAGGAGACCCAGGGACGACACGTCAGGGCACTCCCGCGTGTCGCGGATTCTGACTGGGACGAGCGGCCGCCTTGCCGGGGACAGGTCGAGCCCGTTAGGCGGCTGGGGACTCGGGTTCGATTCCCCCAGTAGCCGTTGCTTCGCATTTTGCTGTCGGTGCGCCCGGAGGCGCCGTGGACGGCAAGGAACGGGCAGAGCAACTGCAATACAGCGCGCTATACGTGCCATCCGCGAGCGCGCCGTCAGGCGCGGGGGCCGACAGCGCTGACGTCGCGCCGTACAACTCAGCATGTCTGGCGTCGTACGGCGAGTCGTCATAGGCCCGCACTCTTGGTGCCATACGATCTGCCATATAGCGGCCTAGCAGCGTCGCTACAGGAAGGACGTGCTAGTGACTCCTATGACGCACCGGCTAGCCCCACTGCTGTCCCGCGTGATCCTCGTGGCCAACCAAAAGGGCGGCGTGGGCAAGAGCTCCATCGTCTCCGCAATGGCCGGCATGGTCGCCAGCGACGACCGCAGTGTCCTGGTCATCGACGCTGACCAGCAGGGCAACGTCAGCCGCAACGACCTCGGCGTCGCAGGGGACAAGGGGCGTTCTCTGGCGATGGCTCTGCAGTACGCACAACCTCTCGAGCCCGTTCGCGACGTCCGACCCGGCCTCAACGTCATTCCAGGCGGCCCGCTGCTGGCCGGCGTAGCCGCGATGGTTGCGTCCGCAGATCGAACCGGCATCGACATCGCCGGCAACTTTGCCTCCACTCTTGCTGACCTGTGCGAGCTAGAGAAGTACACACTCGTACTCATCGACTCCGGGCCGGGCGACGCGCCGCTGCTCGACGTTCTACTGGATCTCGCCCGGTACCTAGTCGTGCCGTCATGCGACGACGAGGCATCATTCGATGGCGTTGAGTTGCTCGCCGGTCGTTACCTGCGTGCGAAAGCGCGAGGCGCGCACATCGACCTGCTGGGTGTGGTGCTGTTTAACGTGAACCCTCGGGCCACTACACGGAACGAGGAAGCCTTACAGACACTGACCGATCTTCTCGAAGGGTCGGGTGCAACCGCTTTCCGGACGACGATCCGGACCGACAAGGCCACCGCCATCGACCTTCGTAAGCAGCACCTGACACCCGGCGAACTAGTGTCTGAGTCGGAGAAGCAGAAGAAAAGCCGCCTTAAGCAACTTGCCTCCGGACAGAAGACGCGACAGGACAACAGACTCTGGTCGCGTGACCCATCCGGCCTGGCGAACGACTACCAAGCTCTCGCCCGTGAAGTTCTGACCCGCGTGGCGAACTACGAGGGTCGGCACCGTGAAAAGGCGATGCTCTCTTGAGCGGCCGCCGAGGGGCATTCGATCCGTCCCGACTCGACGATGAGCTAGACGCCCTGCTTCCGCCGCCGCCCAACGGGCCCCCGGGCGCGCCTGTGGCCGCGGCGACAGTACAGCGCCCAACACCCGTGTTGCCGGTAATGCCCGCAGATGTTCGAGCAACCGACGCGGTGGGGGAGCAGGCTAAACGCGCGCCCCGCGGTGCCGGCGGCCGTCCAACCGCACGACGGTCGATCGCTGAGGAGACCGGTGCAACTACCGCCGCTGTACGGATCCCAAAACCGCTGTACGACGCCGTCGTGCATGACCTGCTCGGGACGCTAGTCGAGCGTCCCTCCTACGCGCAGATCGTCGGCTGGACCTGCGAAGACCACGCTGACGACGTCGTCGCCGAGCTGCTGCACGCTGCAGCGGCAGTTCGTCGAGCGCCACGCGGCCGAAGACTCGCTACCGACGGCGTCCCCTTGACGCTGCGGTTTCAGCCAACCGAGCGTGCTGCACTCGATGACGTCATCCGGCGGGCTGAGGAAGAGGCAGAAAAGATCACGCGAACCGCCGCCGTCACAGCAGCGTTGCGCGCGGCCGTGAAGCACGGGGTCACCGCTGCCACAAGCTAGCCCGCCTATCCGGCGGCCAATCGAATCCGTGGACCGAACGCCGGTTCGGTCGGATCGCTATCGCCGTCGCTGTCGGCGTCGCCGGCGGGGGAGCGGCAGACGTGGCTGGCCGGGTCGTCGGCGCGCACGGTGCGAAGCACCGCCACCCGCCCGCCGGCGGCGGCGGCAACGACCCCCCGCCACCGGGCCCAGCCGCACGGCCCGCAGGTGGCCACCTCCGGCGGAACGCGCCGGCGAAGCCGAGAACGAGTAGGCAGGCGTCCCGTCGGCCG
>JADGOU010000387.1 GCA_017882835.1 Frankiaceae bacterium
CCGCTGCACATCCCGTGCTGGTGGCACAGCACCGCCGGCACCCGGGCGGCCGGGGCCGCGGCGCGGGCGGCCGGCCTGGCCTCGTCTCCGGCCGCCGCCGCGGCCGGAGAAGGCGGGCACGCCGCCCCCCCCGCCCCGGCGGCCGCGCCCCCCGTCGCTCCGCCGCAACCCCGGCGGCGGTCGGCTGCCACAACGGTGACCCGGTTCGCCGCGCCGGCGGCGGTCCTGCACACCGATGGTGTCTGGATGCCCGACGGCACCCGGCACGACCTCCCGGACCCGTTGCACCACGTCGGGCACATCGCCGGGCTCGTCGAGGTGCTCGAGCTCGGCACCCAGGTCACCGACCGGCGCGCCGAACCCGGCCAGGTCTGGGTGACCGCCGAGGTCCTGGCGAAGCTCGGCATCGACGTCAACCAGCTGCCGACCGACGCCACCCGGCGCGTGGAGGCAGTCCGGACGCTGACCAAGGGCGCCGAGCTGGTGACCGCGGCCATCGCCGACGGCTGGCAGCTCGGCGGCGCCGGCAACTGCCTGAGCGCCTGGACCCGGGTCTGGCGCGGCGAACAGCGCGGGGTGTGGGTGGCTCTGATCCCGGCGATGAATGCCGATCCGGCCGAGCTGCCGGTCCTCGGCGACGCCCCGACCCCGGCGACGCTGGCCCGGCGGCTGGCGCTGTTCGCCGGGGGGCTGCGCGCGCCGTGGGCAATGAGCCCGGCGACCACCGGCCTCGACCTGATGATCAGCCTGCGAGCGCGGGACCGGGAGAAGCTGTTCGCGCCCCGCGAGCCGGTCCCGCCGGCGCGGATCTCCACCCTGGAGCAGGACTTCAGCTGGTCCCGGCCGCCGACGACGGAGGAGCGCGAGCAGCGCTTCGTGCACGCCTACGACCGGGGCGGCTCCTACGCCGCGGGAATCGCCGGGCTGGAGCTAGGCATCGGGAAGGCGACCCACCACCCGGAGGGTCGGGAGTTCGACCGCAAGCTGCCCGGCTACTGGAAGTACGAGGTGCCGCAGGCGGGGGACTGGCGGATGCCGCACCCGCTCAACCCGCGCGGCGGGATCCCGCTGCGCCCGGTCTGGGCGACCACGCCCGGCATGCAACTCGCCTACGAGCTCGGCTACACCGTGCCGATCCTGGAGGCGTACGTCTGGGAGGAGCACGGCCGGGTCCTCGACCCCTGGTACGAGCGGGTGCGCGACGCCCGCACAGCGCTCGACGTCGACGACGTCGACGCCCAGGCCGCCCGCAACCTGCTCAAGGTGATGTACACCCGGACGATCGGGATGCTGGGCAGCGAGGAGTGGATGCGCAACCGGGCCGGCTACGCCCCGGACCGTCGGCACCACATCGTCGCCAAGGCGCGGTCGAACATCTTGCGCCGGATCCTGCAGATCGGTCAGGACAGCGGCCGCTGGCCGGTGGCGGTGACCGCGGACACGGTGCTCTACGTCGCCGACGACCCGGACCCGGTTGCCGCCTGGCCCGGCAAGCCGGAGCATCTCGGGCGCGGGTTCGGGCAGTTCAAGGCCGAGGCATCCGGACTGCTGGCCGACCAGCTGCCCCACCTGCAGGGCCGGGACTACCGGGGCAAGGAACTCCTGGACCACGCCTGGCAGTTAGCAGCAGCAGCAGCAGCAGCAAGGAGAGCGTCGTAGTGACTACTCCGATGCCTGAAGGCACCGGCTTCTCAGGCCGCTTGTGCGGCATGACGGCTCAGTCCGAGCCGAAGGATGTTCAGCGCAGCGTTCGTGTCGGCGTGCGCGGAGTGGCCGCACCGCTGGCAAAGGAACACCTCCCCGCGACGGTTGCCCGCATCAACATGCCCGCAGGCATGACAGGTGCGCGACGTGTTGGCCGCAGGCACGAAGATCACATCAGCACCGGCGCTCTCAGCCTTGTACTGGATCATTCCGGCCAGCGCGGTCCAACCCGCGTCGAGGATGCTCTTGTTCAGCCCTGCCTTCGCAGCGGCCCCGTTGGGCGCGTTGTCGGGGCGCACTGAACCGCGCTGATGGACAAGCCCGGCTTCACCCCGGACCTGCGCCAGACCCTGTTCGGGGCGCTCACCGGCCGCGCCGGGGACGTGACCGGCCGCCCCGACGGAGACCTGCGCGGCATGCTGCAGGCCGCGTTCGGGGAGGGCCGACGCCCCGGCGGGGTCGACACCCGTTCAGCAGCCCAAGGGCTCGGCGTCACCCAGCGCACCGTGCAGCGCTGGCTGGCCGGGGCCGACCGACAGCGCCACCAGGCCAACCCCCAGCACCTGAAGGCCATCGCGTCCCGGGCACGCCAGGCCGCCAGCACCCAACGCGGCCGGCGAACCTCGGTGGCCGACGTCCGGCAGGGGCCCTTGGCCCGCCGCGGTGCCCGGCTGAGCGTGCGCGGCGTTCAGGGACCCATCCGGGCCGGGACCGACTACCGGCGCCTGCGCCGGGTTGATGTGGAACTCCAGCCGGAGGATGTCGACGCGCTGCTGTCGGCCTACGAACGCGGCGGTGACCGCGCATTCGTGTCGTGGTTGGAAGGCCACATGGACCAGGAGTACGTCGCCGACTGGGGCTTCGAGAGCATCGCTGACCTCGAGCTCCGCGGTCCGGCGAGTGAATGAGGGCAGCCCCGCGCGGGGTGACGGCCGCGGACGTCGGTGGACGCACCACCGGCTACGGATTGTGCTGGGGGTCGCCTTTGGGGTGAACGCCCGCGGTCGCCCGGACACCGCCGCGGCTGCGGTCGCTCTCGGCGTCAGCCGGCGCACCGTGCAGCGCTGGCTGCACGGTGCGGACCGGGCGCTAGCGCGGCTGCCGGCTGGCCGGTTGACGCAGGTCCAACGCACGACCCGACCGGACGAGGAGAGTCTGCGGCAGGAGGAGACCGCCGCACGCTACGCCCGCGGCGCCATCGAGCGGATCGCGGCACCGGAGGACGCCGGCGTGCTGCCGGCGTGGCGGCAGCGGCAGTGGCTCGAACCGCACGTGGTCGCGGTGCTGGAGCTGCCCGGGCTAGGACTGCTGCAGGTAGCCATCAGCCGGGCCTCGGACCGGACGCTGCCCGACCTCCGCAAGCGAGGGAGGATCCGCACCCACACCACCGTCGCCACCCGCTTCCACGCCACCGCGCTGGCGTACGCGCTGCTGCAGCAGGTGGACCCGTGGCGGGTGCAGTCGCCAGCGGGCGTGGTCAAACAAGGCCGCACTCAGACGTGGCTGGCGGCCGCCCCGGCGCTGAAGTTGCCGGAAATGGCGGCCGCAGAAGGCTTGGCTTGACCGAAGATCG
>JADGOU010000388.1 GCA_017882835.1 Frankiaceae bacterium
GCCGTTGCCGGCGGAGAACTGGGTAAACGCCGGCTGGCCATTCCACAGTCGGACCTGGCCTGCCGTGGCATCCACGGCGACGGAGGTCGAAGCCACCTCCAGCCCGACGGCGTGACCCGCCGCGTCGTAGGCCGTCACCCCGCCGTACACCTGGCACTGGGTGGAAGAGCAGACGTCCCAACCACCGGGGTTCGGGTGGGCGCGCTGGTACCCCGAATAGGTGCGCGCGGCGACGGCCTGAGCCTGCAGCGCAGCCGGTTGAAACGACGCCGGGCTCTCCCGCGGCACTACGCCGTACAGGTACTGGTCCATGCTGACCGTGTTGATCGCCGCCACCGCCGGGGCGGTGCCGCGCAGCGCTGTAAGGGTCCCGCGGTAGTCGTGCGAGCCGCCGCCGGTGAGGAACAGTCGCAGTCGCGGCGGCCCCGCGAACGTTGCCCGGGAGCCGAACGCGCTGCGCCCGTTGGGCGCCGTCCACGGTTGCCACCGGCTTCCGTCGCCGGACTGCACCGCCAGCCCGGCCCCGCCGGAAACCAGGCGCCACCGGGCCGGCCCGGCCGGCAGCGCGTACGTCGTTCCGGTGTCGGCGTCAACGACCGCGAGACCACTGGTCGCGGCCACTTGCAGCTGGTCCGGCAGGCTTTCCTGCACCAGGACCCGCATAGGGCTGTCCGCGAGATGGCCGGCGGTCGTGCCCGGGTAGTAGGTGGCCAGGATGGTGCTGGCCGGCACACCTTGCAGGGCCGCGCCCTGGGCGCCGTACTGGCTGAGGCCGTGCCCGTGGCCCCATCCATGGCCTTCCAGCGTCAGTACGACGCCGGGTGGCAACAGCACCGTCTCCTCGGCCTGGGCCGCCGACACCTGGAGCATCGACCCACCACCTGCCAGCAGGCCGGCGGCCAGGACAACGACCGCGCCGGCGCGGATTTGGATCAGCTGGCCCCCCGAAGTCAGTTAGACAGCACGGTAATGGCACCCGTGCTGGCGTTCCAACGGATGGAGCCGTGCTGGAAGTCGCTCTGCCGACCGCCGGGCACCGCTCGCTCGTCACCAACGGGATAGCCCAGCGTCCCATGCTCGGCCCCGAGACCTCGCCAGCGGACGCCGATGTCTCCGTGGACCTCATGCGCCGACGTCCCTGCGGTCCAGTAGACCGACCCACCTTGGAAGTCCGAGAACCGCCCGGCCCCGTCCTGGGTCACCGTCTCGTCGCTGACCGGGTAGCCCAGATAGCCGGTCTCCCAACCCAGAGCCGACCACAGCCCGCGGATGGCCCCGTGCACCTCGTGCGCCCCGGTGGACGGCGTCCAGTACACCGACCCGCCCTGGAAGTGGTTGTACCGCCCGAGCCCGTCGGGTGTCGTCAACTCGTCGGTCAGGGGGTAGCCGAGGAAGCCGGTCTCCCAGCCTCGGGCGGACCAAAGGTCCCGGATGGCGCCCTGGGTTTCGTGCGCCTGGGTTGAGGGCGTCCAGTACACCG
Source organism: Frankiaceae bacterium (assembly GCA_017882835.1). GTDB lineage: Bacteria > Actinomycetota > Actinomycetes > JADGOU01 > JADGOU01 > JADGOU01. The sequence continues at coordinate 1,481 of JADGOU010000388.1, forward strand.
ACCCGCCTTGGAAGTGGTTGAACCGCCCCACCCCGTCTGGGGTCCCCGTTTCGTCTGTGACCGGGTAACCGAGCGTGCCGGTCTCCCAGCCTCGGGCCGACCACAGCCCACGGATGGCCCCGTGCACCTCCCAGGCTCCGGTCGCCGGAGACCAGTAGATCGACCCACCGGCGTAGTGGACAAAGCGCCCAACCCCATCCGGGGTCAGCATCTCCCCAGTGACCGCCGTCCCCAGGAAGGAGCCGGCCCCACCCAGCGCGGCGTAGTGGCGGTCCACCTCCGACGTACCCCCGAGCAGGGACGCGACCGCGGTGCGGATCTGCGGCAGCAGCCCGTACGTCACGTCGCCCGGACAGTCGGTGAAGTCGGCGTCCCGGTGACCGGAGATCACGTTGAACGTGACCGACTGCCCCGCGGGGAACTTGGACCCGGAAAAAGTGCCGGCGACCAGAACGGCGGTGGCCAACGGATTGCGCGAGTAAGAGCCCAGTTTCCAGGCGAACACGCGCTCGAGCGCAGACAGCATCGCGGCCGGCGGTTGGGCTGTACTGAAAGTGCCCATCAGTGAGGCCGCGAATGTGTTGGTGTTGAAGCCACCAGTGTGCGCGCCGATCACCGGCCGGTCGACCCCGCCGGCCCGGCCTTCGAAAACCTGCCCGTAGCGGTCTACGAGGAAGTTGTAACCGATGTCGCACCAGCCATTGCCGGTCACGTGATAGGCGTAGATCCCGCGCACGATGGCCGCTGACTCGCTGGGGCTGTAACTGTTGGTGCCGTCGGTGTGGTGCACGAAGCCGAGCTTGACCGTATCGCCGTAACTGGGCGTGGCGCAGCCGGCACCGTTGTAGCTGCGCAGCGACTCGTCCGCTCCCCACCCCGCTCGAGACACGATTGGCGGTATCCCCACGGTGGCCTCCGTGGCCGTGACGCCGGCAGTGCCAGCGCGGGCGCCAGCGGCGGCCGTCCCGTCGTACGGCGACGAGCCGGGGTCGACCAACTGCAGTCGCGGGTCGATCGGCGTGCCGGAACCGGCGTCCACGCGAACCTGCACGCCGTCGGATGGACCCACCCACAGCGGCTCGGTTCCGTCTCGACGACCGCTGGTGCGAGCGTCCGCAGTGCCCTCGTCCGGAGCCGCGTCGCTGACGCCCAGCGACTGCCATCCAGACCAGCTGCCGTTGGTGCGCACCCGAACGGCTACCTGGGTTCCGGTAACCCCGGGATCGTGCCGCCAGGTGACTCCGGCCAGCGAGAAGGCGGTGGTGGAACGCTCCGCTGTCAACACCAGCGGCGTCACCGCGGCAGAGCTCACACCGCCGCTCGGCACGCGCGGCAGCGCAGCGTCTCCGGTCAGCGCCAGCGTCTCTATCCGAGGCGGCACCGGGACGGGGCCAGCCGCGGCGGCCGAAGGAGCGACAACCGGAAGCAGTACGAGCACGAGGGCCGAGGCCGACACCGCGGCGGTGAGCCAACGGCCGGCAAGGAGGCTGTGACGCACGGGGAATCCCTAGCTATAGCCCGAAGCACGGAGCAGGGCGCCGCTGGGCGCTGACTAGGGTTTCGGCTCGGTGCGGCGAACCTTGACTCCGGGACGGGCAGTGACCTGCGGTGCCCGTACGGCAACGGCGGCTCCGTTGCCGGATCAGACGCGCTACCGGGTCAGGCCGGCGATCGCCAGGGATCCCCCGGCAGTGCGAACGCCTCCCGCAGGGCGTCCCGCCAGAGCGGCATCGGGGTCAGGCCGGCGGCGCGCCAGGCGGCGTCCGACAGC
>JADGOU010000389.1 GCA_017882835.1 Frankiaceae bacterium
GCGGCGCCGACTTCCGTTCCGGCGGCTCCCGCCGCTGACTCGGTGACCGAGACGGTGCTGTCCGTTGTCGCCGAGGTGACCGGCTACCCGCCGGAGATGCTCGACCTCGACCTCGACCTGGAGGCCGACCTCGGGGTAGACACGGTCAAGCAGGCCGAGGTGTTCGCCACCATCCGGGAGACCTTCGGGATCGAGCGCGACGAGAACCTCAAGCTGCGCGACTACCCGACCCTGGCCGCGGTCATCGGTTTCGTCCGCGACCGCGCCGGCATCCCGGCGCCGTCGGCCGCGGTTTCGGATGGCGCAACCGCGGCCCCCGACGGCGCAGCCGTGGGCGACCCGATGCTGGAGCGGGCTGTGCCGGCTGCTGGATCCGTGGAGGCGCCGGCGGCACCAGCCCCGGTGGCGGCCGAGGACCCGGTCGTGGCCAAGGTGCTCGAAGTCGTGGCCGACAAGACCGGCTACCCGCCGGAGATGCTCGACCTCGACCTCGACCTGGAGGCCGACCTCGGCGTCGACACCGTCAAGCAGGCCGAGGTGTTCGCCACCATCCGAGAGCACTTCGGGATCGAGCGCGACGAGAACCTCAAGCTGCGCGACTACCCGACCCTGGCCGCGGTGATCGGCTTTGTCCGGGACCGGGCGCACCTCGAGCCGCCGGCCACGCCGGCCGGCTCCAAGGGTCAGGTGGCGGCGGAGGCTGCGGTCGCGGCCCCGGAGCCCGAGGCGCCTGCGGCCATGCGCATCGTCGGCAGTATCGAGGCGGCCGACCGGGTGCCGCGCCGAGTGCCGGTGTCGGTGCTTCGGCCGCCGCTCGGCCTGACCAAGTCCACCGGCGTCTCGTTGAGCAACGGCGCCCGGGTCGTCGTGGCCGCGGACAAGGGCGGTGTGGCCGACGCACTGATCAAGCGTCTGCGCAAGCTCGACGTACAGGTGCTCAGCCTGGACGTGACGGCCGACAACGACGCGATCGACGAGCAGCTGGGTGCGTGGCTGGCCGACGGTCCGGTGACCGGCGTCTACTGGCTCCCCGGCCTGGACGAGGCCGGCCCGGTGGAGGCCATGGACCTGCCGACGTGGCGCGAGGCCTTGCGCCGCCGGGTCAAGGCCCTGTACACCACCATGCGCAAGCTCTACGACGGCAACCCGTTCCTGGTTTCCGCCACCCGGCTCGGGGGGCGTCACGGGTACGACGAGCGCGGTGCGCTCAACCCGCTCGGTGGGGCCGTCACCGGCTTCACCAAGTCCTACAAGCGGGAGAAGGCCGACGTCCTGGTCAAGGCCGTCGACTTTGAGGCCGGCCGGAAGACCGCCGTACTCGCCGACCGGCTGGTCGACGAGACGCTGGCCGACCCCGGCTGCGTCGAGGTCGGGTACGCCGACAACCAGCGCTGGACGGTCTCCTTCGAGGAGCGGCCGGCGGCTGACGGCAACCCCGGCATGGAGCTCGGCCCGGAGACCGTATTTGTGATCACCGGGGCGGCCGGCAGCATCGTCTCGGCGATCATCGCCGACCTCGCCAATGCGGCCGCTGGCGGGGTGTTCCACCTGCTTGACCTCACCCCTGAGCCGGATCCCGCGAACGACGACCTGCGGATGTTCACCCGCGACCACGACGGCCTCAAGGCGCGCATCATCGAGCGCCGCAAGGCCGCCGGCGAGCGGGTTACGCCGGTGATGGTCGAGCGCGAGCTGGCCGGGATCGAGCGTGGCGCGGCCGCGCTGGCCGCCATCGAGTCGGTGCAGTCCGCCGGCGGTACGGCGCGCTACCACAGCGTCGACCTGACCAACGCTGACGCCGTCGGCGCGGTGGGGGCCGAGATCGCCCAGTCCAGCGGCCGGGTCGACGTACTGGTGCACGCGGCCGGGATCGAGATCAGCCGCAACCTGCCGGACAAGGAGCCGCGCGAGTACAACCTGGTGTTCGACGTCAAGAGCGACGGTTGGTTCAACCTGATGCACGCCATCGGCTCCATGCCGCTGGGGGCGACGGTGGGCTTCAGCTCGGTGGCCGGTCGGTTCGGCAACCTGGGCCAAACCGACTACTCGGCGGCGAACGACTTGCTGTGCAAGCTGGCCTCCAGCATGCGCAACAACCGGCCGGAGACCCGTGGCATCGCGATCGACTGGACGGCGTGGGGTGGCATCGGGATGGCCACCCGCGGCTCCATCCCGAAGATCATGGAGGCCGCCGGCATCGACGTGCTGCCGCCGGAGGCTGGCGTCGCGACCGTGCGCCGCGAGCTCACCGCGGGCGGTACCCGCGGGGAGATCGTCGTCGCCGGACGCCTCGGGATGATGGGCACGGAGTTCGACCCGACCGGCGGCCTGGACGTGGAGAAGATCGACGTCTCCACCAGCGGTCCGATGGTCGGCCGGGTGGTCGAGATGGGCATCCACAGTGGCCTGACGGTGGAGACCACGCTCGACCCGGTGGAGCAGAAGTTCCTCGACGACCACCGCATCGACGGCACCCCGGTGCTGCCGGGTGTCATGGGGGTCGAAGCCTTCGGCGAGGTCGCCCGGCTGCTGTGGCCGGACCGGCACGTCACCGCGGTGGAGAACGTCCAATACCGCGAGCCGGTCAAGTTCTACCGGGACCAGCCGCGCACATTGACCGTCTCGGCCCGCTTCCGGGCCGACGGTGACGACGTGGTGGCCGCCTGCCGGCTGACTGCGAGCCGGACGCTGCCCAACCGGCCAGAGCCGCAGGTCACGACGCACTTCCTTGCCGACGTGCGGTTGTCCACTGCGCCACTGCCGGCCGACTCCGCCGAGAAGCCAGGGGAGGCACCGGACAGCGCCGTGGCAGCTGAGGACATCTACCAGATCTACTTCCACGGGCCGGCGTTCCAGGTCCTGGAGAAGGCCTGGGGAGCCGGGGAAGGCGTCGACGGTCTGTTCGCGAGCAACTTGCCCGCGGGGCACGTGCCCGCCGAGCGCCCGTTGGTGATGGCACCGCGATTGATCGAGCTGTGCTTCCAGACCGCCGGCGTGTATGAGATCGGTACGACGGGCCGGATGGCACTGCCGTTGCACATCGACCGGGTCGTCGTGCCGCGGCAGCCGAAGTCGACGGTGGCTCCGCTGGTAGCCCAGGTGGTGCCGCGCGACGGCGGGTTCGACGCCCGGGTGGTGGACGCCGCTGGGCACGTGATCATCCGGCTGGAGAACTACCGGACGGTTGTGCTGCCGGCACCGATCGACGCCGACCGGCTGGCTCCGCTGCAGCAGGCGATGG
>JADGOU010000390.1 GCA_017882835.1 Frankiaceae bacterium
GCCAGCGACCCGGCCGCGGGACTCGCTCGGCGACCAGCGACAGGGCAACGGCCAACAGCAGCAGTACCAGCGCCGCGACCCACAGCGGAGCGTCCGCGGGCGTGGCTTCGGGCAGTGTCACCCCGCCCAGCGTGATGCACGAGCCGGCCTCTGACGACCCACCAGCGGGCCTGGATCACCAGTGAGGGTAACGGCGTCGTTGTTACCGGATCCCGGTGTCGCAGGCGATGTCGGCTTTGGTCTGTTGGCCGGGACTGACCGTGACGTAGGTGGGGCGACAGGTCGGGAACACCCCCATCGTGATCACCGCGACGAGGGAGTAGCCGCCCGGTGGCAGCGCGAGGTTGAACCCGCCCTGCGCGTCGGTGTGCGTCGTGGCGACGGTGGCCCCGGACGGGTCGCGGGCATCGATCTCGGCGATGACCGGTCGAGGCGGGCAGGACTGACCTGCTCGTTCGACAGGGCACGTGGGCCCCGCCGACACCGACCCGTAGACCCCGGCGATGATCGGCGCCGACGTGGACGCAGTGAGCGACGCCGTCGCGCCCGGACTGGCGCTTCTCGCGCACGCCGTTGCCGCGAATGCGATGAGCACCAACATGCCGCGAACGCGCACCCGACGCGGCGTCGCGTCCGCGCGGCATCGCGTCGCCTGCACAGTCTCTCCCACCAGACGCCCCACACGTCCACACAGCGCCAACTGTCGGCCACCGTCGTTGCCACTCAACCACCAGCTCACCGACCGCATCCCCGACACTTGGACCGCCGAGCCCGCGCTCGTCGCCGAGCTCGACCTGCTCGCCGAGCGCATCCAGGGGGTCCAGCGCTGGTACACCGAGCCGGTGCGCTCCCCCGCCGGCTGGCTGCGCACCCGACTGGCCGACTGGCTAGATGGTGAGGGTCGGCCCCGGCCGGCGCACTCCGCCGAGCTGGCCGCCGCAGCCGCCGAGCACCGCCGCCGGCTGGCCGCCCAGCGGGCCGTGGCCGATGCTGCCGCCACGTTTGCCGCCAGCCCGGAGCAGCGGCAGGCGCACCTGGCTGCCATCCGGGTCACCCTGGCCGCTCGCCGGCGGAGCGCATGAGGCCGTCGAGCTTGCTGTAGGCGGGACAGTGGTACCTGAGGGTGTCCCGGCAGTTGGGGTGCCCTTAAGGAAGCTGACACCAAGTGCAAAGTAGACGGGCCAAATCGGACACCGGCGGTTGCCATGGTCATCATGTCAAGCGTCTTACGGCCCATAGTGTTAGGGGACAATCGACCGGAAAGGAAGGAGCGCCCAAACAGAGCGATCAGCGAGCAGCAGAAGACCCGTTTCGGTGGTCATCAATCAGAGGCGCTCAAGGCTCTGCACGCACGCTTACCGCTGCTTTTTGTTCCGTTGTTCCCAAGGGCAGGATCTCGACGTACCCGTCCGTTCCATGCACGCGGATCCGCTGCCCATTTCTGATCAGCCGGGTGGCTTGCTCCACGCCCACGACGGCCGGCAAGCCGTACTCCCGTGCGATCACTGCGCCATGGGTCATCAGGCCCCCCACCTCCGTCACCAGGCCCGTGATCGCGACGAGCTTGCGCCAGTAGCGGTATCCCGGCGCCCGCACAGGATCAGCCGGCGGGTTTCCTCTTTGGTGTGCCGTCCTGCTGTCCGAGGGACGGACGCAGGACGGTCCTCAGACGCGCATCGGCATCCGCTGGCCTGTGACAGGGTACCCTGCCAGAAGTGGAGATCGCGGACAGCGCTCGGCGGCACGGAGTCGCCGACGCAGACATCCGGGCTGCGGTCAGTGTTCCGCTCCGTCTCGTGCATCAGGGGGCAGACCGGGTACTGGTGATCGGCGCAGACAGCACCGGCCGCCTGCTCGAGGTGGTGGTGCTCGACCCCAACGACGAGCCGGTGGCGATCCATGCCATGTCGCTGCGTCCCAAGTTCTACCGCTACCTCTGAGGAGAGGTGATTTAGATGCCCCGCACGCGTCAGGAACTGGAGCGAGCCGCTGCCGATGCCGAGCTCTGGTTGGACTCCCTCGACCCGGCGACCAGCCGGGCCGACGACCCGATCGACCTCAGGCGCATCGGTCTCGCCCTTCGCTCGCTGGCCGTGGAGCAGCGCGAGCTCGACGAGGGAGTGGCTGCAGCTCGCGCCAACGGCCGGAGCTGGAGTGAGATCGGACTTGTCCTCGGCATCTCCCGCCAGGCAGCGCGGGAACGGTACGGCCAGCCGGCACAGCGGGCGTGAGACCGGCGCGACCGGGAACGGGATGCGCTGACCCCGTACCGCTCCAGGAGCAGCCCAACCGGCGGCTGTTAGATCCCAAGCGCCTCGGCGTGAAGCGTGTACAGCGGCGCGCTCATACGACCGACTGGTGAAATCAGGCAATGCCCAGCCCCGCGATTATCAAGTTAGCAGCCGGCGGGTGCCCTCACCCCTCGACGGCGCCCCCGAGATGGTGTTGCGGCCGTCGCCGGCGGCGACCTGGCGCCGGCTCAATGGAGCGAGGGAAGGTGACTAGCGCCGCTTTCGGCCGGTTCGGGGCCTGTCTCCCGCCTCGGATGCAAGCAGGTCAACTACGCCGTCTGCGCCGAGTTCGCCGACGAGACGCTGGACAGCGAGGCGAACAACGGCGCTGTTCGTGATGTCTATCCTTCTCACGATGCCTGCCGCTCGGCATGCCCGTAGCGCCTGGTCCGTCTCGTCATCGATATAGTGCTGGGCTGCCCGCAGGGGCGACGGCGGTGCAGGTTGGTGCACCGATGGTGTTGAACGAGGCTCAGGTGAGGTCTGCGGACCTTCGCGTGCTGCTGACGTCGCCGGGACCTCTTCCGCGCCGACGGAGCGCAAGGGCGCTGCGGTTTCGCCGCCTTCCTGTTGTGCAGGCGGTTCGTCCCCTCCTGGCTGGTCCGGTTCAGATTTGGGGAATCGAGGTGGCAGCGGTTGGCGACGACGGCGTTCTTGTCGTGCCGACAGTTGGCTCAACCCGTCTTCAGCGGCCATAGGTTCTCACCGCCTCGGTGAGTGCCCGCAGTTCAGAGGCGAGCGGCTGAATGCGAGCCGGTTCCGGGTCGTAGGAAGTGAGGGCCACACGGATCTGGCGCCGTGGCAGCCATGTGTAGTTACTCACGACGGGCGCGACCTTGACCCCGGCGTGCTGCACGAGTCGGGTCAGCTTCGTGACCTGTGCTGCCGGCGGAGCCGGCGGGACCTTGTTGGGAGCTATGAGAAGCGGGTAGTCGGGCAGCTCGTCGAGC
>JADGOU010000391.1 GCA_017882835.1 Frankiaceae bacterium
GTAGGTCTTGGACCAGCCGTCGAGCAAGACGGTGCGCTCGGCCATGCCCTCGACGTCGAGCACGCTGGGGCAGTCGTCGTCGTACGCCAGTGCGGAGTAGATCTCATCGCTGAGCACGACCAGGTCGTGCTCGATCGCGATCCGGGCGATGGCTTCGACGTCGGCGGCAGTGAGCACGCTGCCGCACGGATTGTGCGGTGAGTTCAGGATGATCAGCCGAGTGCGTTCCGTGACCAGGGCCGCCAGCTCGGCTGGATCGACCCGGAAGCCGTTAGCCTCGCGCAGTGGCAGTGGTACGACGCCGGCGCCGGCGAACGCGGCGATCGAGGCGTACATGGGGAAGCCCGGGTCGGGACAGACCACCTCGTCCCCGTCTTGGCACAGCGCAAGGATGGTGAAGAACATCACCGGCTTGCCGCCCGGAGTGATCACGACGCGGTCCGGCGACGTCGCCAGCCGGCCCAACTTGGCCAGCGAAGCCGCCACCGCCTCCCGCAGCGGCCAGATCCCCGGCGCGGCGACGTAGTGCGTCAGTCCGTTGGCCAACGCCTCCTCTGCCGCCGCGACCACATGCGCCGGGGTAGCGAAGTCCGGTTCGCCCATCTCCAGGTGGATCACCCGCCGCCCGGCGGCCTCCAAGACGGTAGCCTGCGCCAGCACGTCGAAGTCCGACTCGGTGCCCAGTTGGCTCATCCGGTCAGCGAGTCGCATCAGCCACCCTCCCGGACCGCCGCCCGGCACGGCGCCCAGCGCAGCAGCCTACGACCGCTGCGCAGGCGAACGGCGTCCCCCCGTAGGCGCCGATGCCCCCTCGGACGCCGATGCCCCCTCGGACGCCGATGCTCCCTCGTACGCCGATGCCCCCTCGGACGCCGATGCTCCCTCGTACGCCGATGCTCCCTCGTACGCCGATGCCGGTCAGCGTGGCTCATGGCAAACGCACAGGAACCTTTCAGCGGTCTCATGGGCGGGTGGTGGATGCTGGACGTAGGGTGCCGAAAGGAGCGCGGCAATGAGCCTGGCCAGCGGACAGACCGGTGCCGCCGCAGCGCCAGCCGGCAAGGACGGCCGGGCTGCCGGCGAGGTACGGGTGCTGGTCGTCGACGACGAGAGCTACCTGGCCGACCTGGTCGCCGCCGCGCTGAAGTACGAGGGCTGGCAGACCCGAACCGCCACCAGCGGAATGGCCGCATTACGCGAGGCTCGCTCCTTCCGGCCCGACTTGGTCGTGCTCGACGTAATGCTGCCGGACCTCGACGGCTTCGAGGTGCTGCGCCGGCTGCGGGCCGAGGGCATCGACACTCCGGTGGTCTTCCTCACCGCGCGCGACAGCACCGAGGACCGGGTCGCCGGGCTGACCATCGGTGGCGACGACTACGTCACCAAGCCGTTCAGCCTGGAGGAGCTGGTTGCCCGGCTGCGTGCCCTGCTGCGCCGGATGGGCCTGACCAAAGTGCATCAGGACAGCGAGCTGCGCGTGCTGGACCTGACCCTGGACGAGGAGTCCCGCGAGGTACGCCGCGGTGGGCAGCTGATCGAGCTGACGCCGACGGAGTTCGAACTGCTGCGGTACCTGATGCGCAACCCGCGCCGGGTACTGAGCAAGGCCCAGATCCTCGACCGGGTCTGGCACTACGACTTCGGTGGTCAGAGCAACATCGTCGAGTTGTACGTCGGGTACCTCCGCAAGAAGATCGACCGTGGTCGCGAGCCGCTGCTGCACACCGTGCGGGGGGTCGGGTACGTGCTCAAGCCGGCGACGTGACCCAGTCAGAGCCGGCGACGTGACCCCGGCGGGGACGGGTCCTTCGTTGGCGCGGCCAAGCTCCCCGCCGACGCGGCCAGGTCCTTCGCTGGCGCGGCCAGATTCTCCTTCCCCGGCGACGCGGCCAAGCTCCCCGCCGACGAGCTTGCGCGCCCGACTGCCCCGGTCGCTGACGGATATGAGCCTGCGCCGGCGGCTGTCCATCGGTCTTGTCGTCCTGGTCGCCCTCGTACTGGCCGTGGTCGGGGTGGTGACCGTGCAGGCGCTGCGCTCAAGCCTGCTGCAGCAGGTGGACCAGCAGCTGGCGCTGGCCCGCGGTCGGCCGTTCCGGCTGGGTCCCGATGGAGCGCCGGAGGTGCGCGGGCAGCCGCTCGGCACGCTGAGCGTAGTACTCCGCACGGACGGCTCGGTGGCGAGTGCGGCCCTCGCCGTACCGGTCCAAAGCGGCGACCAACCAGCGGCCGAGCTCACCGCCACCGACGCCCAGCGGTTGGCGAATCTGGCCCGCAGCGCCGACAGCGGGCCGCACACTGTGTCGCTGTCGGCGCCGCTGGGCCGGTACCGCGCCCTGAGTTCTCGGCTGGACACCGGGGTCGCCGTGGTGACCGGGCTGCCACTGGCTCCGGCAGAGCAGACGGTACGGCGACTGCTGCTCGTCGAGCTCGCCGTGTTCGCCGGCGCACTGGTCGTCGTGGGCACGGCCGGCTCGTGGTTGGTCCGGCTCGGACTGCGCCCGCTGGACCGGGTGACCGCTACCGCGCAACGGGTGGCGCAGCTGCCGCTCGCCCGCGGCGACACTCCGGTGCGCGAACGCGTGGCCGTGACCTCGACCGAGACCGAGGTCGGCCGGCTCGGCGATGCGGTCAACACCATGCTCGGCCACGTTGACTTTTCGCTGGCCGCCCGGGCGGCATCCGAGGACCGGTTGCGCCGCTTTGTCGCCGACGCGAGTCACGAGCTCCGCACGCCGCTGGCAAGCATCCGCGGCTACTCCGAGCTGTTCCGGCGCGGCCAGATCGACGCGTCGCCGGAGCTGGCACGGGCGCTGGGACGGGTGGAGTCCGAGGCGGACCGGATGAGCGACCTGGTTGAAGACCTGCTGCTGCTTGCCCGCCTGGACCAGGGGCGTCCGCTGGAACGCCAGCCCGTGGACGTCGCCCTACTGGCGGCGGATGCGGTCAGCGACGCGCGCGCGGCCAGCCCAGCACACCACTGGCAGCTCGAGCTCCCCGCCGAGCCGATGCTGGTCGAGGGCGACGAGCACCGGCTGCACCAGGTGCTGGCTAACCTGTTGTCCAATGCCCGGACGCACACCCCAGCCGGTACGTCCGTCCGGGTCTGCGTGCGTGGCCGCGACCAGCAGGCGGTCGTCGAGGTGGTCGACTCCGGGCCGGGAATCCAGGCCGAGATGCTGCCGCGGGTGTTCGACCGGTTCACCCGCGGCGACACATCACGGTCCCG
>JADGOU010000392.1 GCA_017882835.1 Frankiaceae bacterium
GGTGGTATATATCGGCGCTCGTGCCCGTGGCTCGCTCATAATGTCGGGATGTGTGCAGATCGGGCTCAACCGATTCACATCGCTGGACTTTTGGACGTGGCACTCGTGGGAGATCGTGGACCGCCTCCGAAATCTGGGCTACCCCTGCAAACCACACCAAGGCCCTGGCAGCCTCCCCTGAGGGAGAGGGGCAGAACAGCCCGACTCGCGGCAGTTGCGGATGTTCGGGCCGACAACAGCAGCCGCTAGAGCCGGGCGATGAGCTCCTTTTCGACATCGAGCACGAAACTCCGACACCCCTCAGCGAGCTTCGGGACGGTCGCCATGGTGAGGTGCATTCTGTTTCCGCCCACGCTGACGTCGATGTGTTTCATTCGATTGCCTAGGGTCTCCTCAGACAGCAATAACTCGGTGAGGTTGCCTAGCCCGTGGGCCAGACAGTTGCGAAGGTCGATGCCGGCTTCGACTTGATCCCAGCCATCACGTGCTTCGAGGTCGATCGCGTGTTCGTTCAGGTAGTGCTTGACGCGTTGTGGCCAGGTGAACGGGGATTTGGGCAAGGGCAACGACTTCTTGGTGATGAACAACTCGGAGGCGGCATTCGTGTACGCCTCGACGGTTGAGATGAGACGAAGAACTGCGGTCTCTCGCAGCCACAATTCGTCGGTCATTGTTCCGCCCAATTGCCCGGGCCTCATCCCGATCGGGGACCGATCGGTCGGCACCTGCTCATTAATGTCGCTCTCCGCATGAAGAATGAGGACTAGCGCGTCGTCCGTGAGTGACCAAGAGGGATCGACGTCAGTCACTTTGTCCGCTTCGTCGGAGGCTCAGACCTCCTCAAGTTGGCACGAGGTCACTGTTGAAACTTATGCCCCGGTGACCTGGTAGGTCATGGGGCGGCGGTCCCCAGGCAGGCGTGCTGGTGTGGCGTTGAGCTCTTCGGTGAGCAGTTGGAGGGCGTGTGCCACCCGCGGGCTGTCTGGACGGTCGAGGGTGATGGTGATCGCCTTGGTGGTGTAGTCGACGTGCCCGCCAAGGTGTAGCAGGTTGCGCGCGATGGCCCGGTATTCGTTCGGGTCGACCAGGTAGGCGTTGAAGTGTTCGGCCAGCCATGCTTCGGCGTTGAACGCGAGCAGCCGCAGCACCATCTGTAGGCCGCGGCGCTGAAGGCGTGGGCGGGCTCGTTTGGCGTTCGGGTCCAGCTCGGTGGCGGCGATCTTGGCCGGCACGGGGCGTAGTGCGGTCTTGGCGCGTTCGAGCGCGGCGGCAGCCACCTCGATGCGGCGGTGGACGCCTGGCAGGGCGGCGTTCATCTGTTTCGGGGTTCCGGGTCCGGCCAGTAGCTGGGGCAGCGCGAGTTCGGCCGTGATGAGTTCGGCCTCCGCGGCGGCGACGGTCTTGCGGGCCGCGAGCCGGGCCGGGTTCTTGACCTTCGCGGTGTCGGTGTCGATGTCCATGGCGTAGTCGGCGAGGGTGTCGATCCCGTTGTGTTCGGCGGCGTACTTGAACATGTTCTCGATCCGCCAGCGGGCCCGCAGCCAGCACAGCAAGGCCGCGCCGGTGGCGTCTGTGTCGCTGGTCAGGACCTGTAGCACCGCCGCGCCGTGTTCGAACAAGGTGAGCTGGCGGGTGGCGCCGTAACCCTTGATCTGCACGCTCTCATCAGCCAGCGTCACGCTGATCCGTCGCCCGTCGCGCAGCGTCCAGGACCGCCGGGGCGCGGCCGTCGCTTCGACCAGGGGGGCGCGCCGGTAGGTGACCCAGTCCGCGCCCGCTTTGCGGCAGGCGGTGAACGCGCTGGGGTAGGCCCCGCCCCGGTCGAAGCCGAGCAGCACCGCGGCGTCCGGCCCGATCACCTGCCGCAGCTGGGTGAGCACCCCGGGCAGGGTGGTGACCAGCCCGCTCGGTTCGCCGGAGCCGAAAACCACCGCCCGGCCCCGGGCGTCGACTAGCAGCGTGTCGTCTCGGCCGGGTTGGGCGTGACGGCGTTTGGTGTTCCACCCCTTCCCGACCGGCCGGGCGCCGGAGTAGGCCACGAAATGGTCATCGACGAAGTAGACCGGGTCGCCCGCCGGATCGGCGGCGAGCATCCCCGCGGCGAAGGTCCGCTGCAGCCCCAGCGGATCGGACCCGTCGGCGAGCGCGGACAACCGGGCCCGCAACGTCGCCAACTCCGGACTCATGTTCAGCCCGAGCGACGCCCCGGCCTCGGCCCGACGCAGATGCTTGGCCCCCTCGACGGTGTCGATGCCCAACGCGAAGCCCAGCGTCGCGGTGGTCAACACCGCCAGGTCGTCATAGCGGCGCGCCGGCCCACCGGTCAAGGTGCCGAAAATGCCCTCGGCGCCCACCCGGTCCAGGTAGGGGTAGAGCAGCATCGCGCCCGCATAGCGACAGCGATGCACACCGACCGCGACCCGGGCCGAACCGGTGAACGAGCCGGGTGTCGGGGCCACCGGCGCGCCCGCCGGCTCGGACACACCCGGCCCGGGGTCGGGCGTGATCGCTTCGGTGTCGTCTGGCTCGGCCACCGCCGGGACCGGCAGGGTGGTCTGCTCGGCGCCGGCGGGCGCCGAGCCCGGCCGCTCGACCCCAGCCAACGCCCGGGCCACCGTCGTGGCGTGCACACCCAGGCGATCCCCGATCGCTGCGTCGGTCTGCCCCGCCGCCCGCCCAGAACGTGCCCGCCTCAGATCGCCGGCCCGCAGCGCACTCGGTCGCCCGCGCCGACGCATCAGCCCGGCCGAGCCCTCCCGGCGGGCCCGCCCGCGCAGCATCGACACGTACTCCTCGGTGATCCCCAGCACCTCGGCGACCCGGCGGCCGGTGAAACCCATCTCGGGCAGCGTCACCGCTGCGAGGTTGCGCAGACCAGCGTCGTCCGCGGCGTAACTGAACAGCGCCGTCGCGCCAACGGCGATGACCACCTCTCCGTCGACCTCGCTACGGTGCAGATCCTGCGGCGTGGGCATACCCACCAGCATGGCCTGTACCGCAGTCCCGATCGTCACACCACGACACTACCAAAGTTTCAACACATTTCGCAGGGACACACCGAACACAAAACCGCAGGTCACAGCCCTACCGCTACGGCTACCTGTCGGGTGGCCGGGGGGAATCGCACCCCCGGCTCCCACGGATCCCGGCGTGAGGGTCTCCCCTCACCGGGCTCTTGTCATCTTGATCCTCAGAAACCGACGCACCACGCCCACTGGGCGAAAA
>JADGOU010000059.1 GCA_017882835.1 Frankiaceae bacterium
TGCAGGAAGGCGTCGCTGACGGCGTCTCCGCCGGTCAGCAGTCCGGCCCGACGGAGCACTGCCGGGCTCGCCGCCCCGGCGTAGAGCACCGCCAGACCGCGCGCCGACACCGCCACATCCCCCCGGCCCCCCGGCTCCAGCCGCCCGGTGCCGGCCGCCAAGAGCAGCCGGTACGGGCCGGCGTTCCACGGGCAGACGTCGTCGACCAGCAGCAAGTCCATGCTGCCGTCCAGGTACGGCGGCCAGCCGCGCGCGGCAACGGCGCGGACCGCGTCGACGACCCGCAGCATCCAACGGTCGTGCGACTCGATCCGCGCGCCGGCCAGGGCGGCGAGGTACGTCGTCGGGTCCGGCTCGGGCAGCCGCAGCAGCACCGTCGGCGCCACGCTGGCCCAGCTGCCGAGCATGGCGAGCAGCGCCGTGGTCGCCGGTGCCGTTAGCCCGATCAGGTCCGGCACCGACAGCCGGGCGGCCGCGTCGTACCCGGGACCGCGGTCCCAGCTTGCGTAGCCCTGCACCGCGCCGTCGGTGCCGGCCGCCACCGTGATCCCGTCGTGGCCGCCGAGCACCGCCGCCGCCGAGGTGTCGACGATCGGACCGGCACGCTCCATCAGCCCGGTGCCGGCGCGCGCCACCGCCCGATAGGCCTCGAGCACGGCCGGTACGTCGTCCGAGGTCGCCGGCCGCAGGCTCACCTCCCCCGGCCGGTTCACCCCGGCCAGCGCGGCCGTCGGCACGGCAGTCCAGGTCAGGCCGCCGACCTCCTCCCACCCCAGCCGCCGGTAGGGGACCGGCGTGGTGCGGAACATGGTGCTGATCACCGCGCCCCGGTCGCGGGCGGCGGCCAGCAACCGGGTGAGGACGCGCCGCGCCAGACCGGTGCCGCGCAGCTCCGGCGCGACGACCACCCCGGCGATACCGCTGGCCGAAACCAGCCGACCGCCGAACCACTGGCCCTGCTGGCGGTCCACCGCCTTGGCGACCAACCGGTCCTCGCCGGCGAAAACGCCCCAGCTCGTCCGGCCGGGCCGATCGGTCAGCCAGCCGGGCGGCGGCTCCCGCTCGGTGCCAAAGGCCAACCGGGTCAGCTCCCAGGCAGCCGGCAGGTCCGCCACCTCGAGCAGCCGCAGGTCGTCGCGCACCCGTGCATCCTGCCGTCGCGCCGGTTAGCCCCGCAGCAGCCGGGCGACCGCCGCGAGCACCAGTACGGCGATCACGACCGTCCGCAGGGTCCGCGCGGTTGAGTCGATGGCCGGCCAGGACAGGTACACCAGCCAGGCCAGGAACGCGGCGACGATCAGCAGTGCCAGCGCGCCGAAAGGCGCCGGCAGCAGCACGCCGGCCGCCGCTAGCGCCACGATTCCCCCGGCCGGCGCAAAGCGGGGGAGGCCGCGCAGGTACAGCAAGGGTGCGGCGCTGCGCCGCTCGACGGCCTGCCGCAGCGACGACGCGCCCGCCGTGACCGCCGGCCCGACGCCACCGGCCGACCGCGACCTGCCCCGACCGCCGGTCGCGGCCCGCTGCCGCGCCGTACTGCCGCCGGGCGCGGTCGGTTGTCGAGAGCCGGCCGAGGGACGACGCGACCGGTTGGGACGTCGGCGGGACTGCGGCACGGAATCTCCCTGCTCGTCGTACGCACCGGCGGTGCGACCCGGACCGGCCGACCGTTCGGGCACCGGCCATCCTTCCCGACGGGGGCGCGCTCGCATGCTCGCGGTCTCGCACTGCATGGTCCCGGCGAGCGTCGCCGGGGAGTTCACCACCCACGCGCAGGCGGCGCTGGCCGCCTTCGCCGCCTTCGCCGCCTGCCCCGGCTGCGTTCGCGGCCGCCTCGGCCGCGCGGTCGACGCCCGCGCGCTGCAGCTTCACCCGCCCACGGCATAGCCGCACCGGCGTGTCGGAGGGCTAGTCGGTGCCAGGGGCGGGTGAAGCGCACTCGCATGGGCCACTTCACCCGCCTACGGCATCGCCGGCGCGCGTCAGCCCGGCCAAAACTCCAGCGATCTCGCCCGCGTCCCGGTAGGTCAGCCCGACCGCTGCCACGTGCCGCCAGCGCACCACGCCGTCGGCGTCGACGACGAAGACGGACCGCCGAGTGCCCAGCGGGCCGTTGACGCCGTACGCCGCGACGACGGCCTTGTCCGTATCGGCCAGCAGGGGGAACGTCAGCCCGCGCTTGGCGGCGAACCGCGCGTGCGAGTCGAGGTCCTGGGTGGAAATCCCCCACACGACCGCTCCCGTTTCGGTCAGCAGGCCGAGGTCGTCCTGGTAAGAGCAGAGCTGCCGGGTGCAGATCCGGGTGTCGTCGCCCGGATAGAACGCGAGCACCACCGGGTGACCACGCTCCGCCGACAAACTGCAGTCCCGGCGACCCGGCGGCGTCACGGCGGGCAACGTGAAGTCGGGCGCCGGCGAGCCGACCTCCGGAGGGTTGGCCACGGGTCGTCCTTCCAGGGAGGCGCTGTCGGTCGTCACTGTGCCGCACTGCACCGCCGTCGGTGCGTCCACGGCCGCCCGGTAGCCTGACCGACCAACCGCCGACCGCCAGCCGGATGGAGAACCCATGGTGCCCGACCGCATGGACACGATCGTCAGCCTGAGCAAGCGGCGCGGCTTCGTCTACCCCAGCAGCGACATCTACGGCGGCTTGCGCTCGTCCTGGGACTACGGCCCGCTCGGCGTCGAGCTGAAGAACAACGTCAAGCGCGAATGGTGGAAGGCGGTCGTGCAGGGCCGCGACGACCTCGTCGGCCTGGACTCCTCGGTCATCCTCGCGCCGGTGGTGTGGGAGACCAGCGGGCACGTCGCCGGCTTCTCCGACCCGTTGACCGAGTGCCTGTCGTGTCACACCCGCCACCGCGCCGACCACCTGGTGGAGGCCTACGAGGCCCGCCACCACGGCCCGCCGGCGCATGGCCTGGCCGACATCGCCTGCCCCAACTGCGGGACAAAGGGCGCGTTCACCGAGCCGAAGAACTTCAACCTGATGTTCAAGACGTTCCTCGGCCCGGTGGAGGACGAGAGCTCGGTGGCGTACCTGCGACCGGAGACCGCCCAGGGGATCTTCGTCAACTACTTGAACGTGCAGCAGTCCGCGCGGCGCAAGCCGCCATTCGGGATCGGCCAGATCGGCAAGTCCTTCCGCAACGAGATCACCCCGGGCAACTTCATCTTCCGCACCCGCGAGTTCGAGCAGATGGAGATGGAGTTCTTCGTGCCGCCGGCCGAGGCCGACCGCTGGTTCGGTTACTGGCGCGAGGAGCGGATGCGCTGGTACGTCGAGCTGGGCATCGACCCGGCCAACCTGCGCTTCTACGAACACCCCAAGGAGAAGCTGTCGCACTACTCCGCCGGAACGTTCGACATCGAGTACCGGTTCGACTTCCCGCGCACCGAGTGGGGCGAGCTGGAAGGCATCGCCAACCGCACCGACTACGACCTGACGGTGCACGCTAAGGCGTCCGGGGTGGACCTGTCCTACTTCGACCAGAACACCGGCGAGCGCTACACGCCGTACGTGATCGAGCCGGCGGCCGGCGTCGACCGGGCGATGCTGGTCTTCTTGCTCGACGCCTACACCGAGGACGAGGCGCCCAACACCAAGGGCGGCGTCGACCGGCGCACGGTGCTGCGGTTGGACTCCCGGCTGGCCCCGGTCAAGGCCGCCGTGCTGCCGCTGTCGCGCAACGCTGACCTCTCGCCCAAGGCCCGCGACCTCGCCGCCGCGCTGCGCCGCCGGTGGAACGTCGAGTTCGACGACGCCGGCGCGATCGGCCGGCGCTACCGGCGGCAGGACGAAATCGGTACGCCGTACTGCGTGACCGTCGACTTCGAGTCGCTCACCGACTCAGCCGTGACGGTGCGCGAGCGCGACGCCATGACCCAGGAGCGGATCGGCATCGACGCGGTGGAGCGCTACCTGGCCGATCGTCTCTGGCCCGGCTGAGTCGTTTTTGTGCCCTGTGCCCGCGCCCGCGCCCCGGTAGGCTGGCCCGGCCGTCCATCGCCAGCGCTGCGGGGTACCACGAGCCGCTGTCACCCAAGGAGCGTCACCGTGCCGAAGTTCGTCTACGACTTTTCCGAAGGCAGCCGGGAAATGAAGGACCTCCTCGGCGGCAAAGGCGCGAACCTCGCCGAGATGACCAACCTGGGGTTGCCGGTCCCGCCCGGGTTCATCATTACCACGGAGGCCTGTAACGCCTACCTGGGCTCGGGCAGTGAGCCGCCGGAGCTCGCCGCCGAGGTGGACAAACATCTGGCGGCCCTGGAGGCGAAGATTGGCCGCCGGCTGGGCCAGCCGGACAACCCGCTGCTGGTCAGCGTCCGCTCCGGGGCGAAGTTCTCGATGCCCGGGATGATGGACACGGTCTTGAACATCGGGCTGTCCGACGACAGCGTGGACGGCCTGGCCAAGCAGGCCGGCAACGAGCGGTTTGCCTGGGACTCCTACCGCCGGCTGGTCCAGATGTTCGGCAAGACGGTGCTTGGCGTGGACGGCGAACGCTTCGAGCACGCCATCGACGCTGCCAAGCGGGCCAAGGGTGCCACCAACGACCTCGAGCTCGACGAGGACGACCTGCGCGCGCTGGTGGCCGAGTTTCGCCAGATCGTCCGCGCCGCCACCGGCCGCGACTTCCCGATGGACCCCCGCGAGCAGCTGGAGCTGGCGATCCGGGCCGTGTTCGACTCCTGGAACGGCGACCGCGCCCGGCTCTACCGGCGCCAGGAGCGCATCCCGTCCGACCTCGGCACGGCCGTGAGCATCGTGACCATGGTCTTCGGCAACATTGGGATGGACTCCGGCACCGGCGTCGCCTTCACCCGCGACCCGGGCACCGGCGCGCCGGGCATCTACGGCGACTACCTGGAGAACGCCCAGGGCGAGGACGTCGTGGCCGGCATCCGCAACACCCGGCCGCTGCAGGAGCTGGCGGAGATCGACAAGCCGGCGTACGACGAGCTGCTTGCGATCATGGGCACGCTGGAGGCGCACTACCAGGACCTGTGCGACATCGAGTTCACCGTCGAGCGCCGCAAGCTGTGGATGCTGCAGACCCGGGTGGGCAAGCGCACCGCCGCGGCGGCGTTCACCATCGCCACCCATCTGGTGGACGAAGGCGTCATCGACATGGACGAGGCGCTGACCCGGGTCAGCGGTGCCCAGCTCGCCCAGCTGATGTTCCCCACCTTTGACATTTCCGCCGATGCCGAGCGGATCGCCAGCGGCATGAGCGCCTCACCGGGCGCCGCTGTGGGCAAGGCCGTCTTTGACGCCGACCGGGCCGAGGAGCTCGCCGGCACCGGGGAGCGGGTGATCCTGGTCCGGCGGGAGACCAACCCGGACGACCTGAACGGCATGATCGCCGCGCAGGGCGTCCTCACCAGCCGCGGCGGCAAGACCAGCCACGCCGCGGTGGTCGCTCGCGGCATGGGCAAGACCTGCGTCTGCGGGGCGGAGGAGCTCGACGTCGACCCGACCGGTCGCCGGTTCACCGCCCGCGGCGGCACTGTGGTGCACGAGGACGACGTGATCTCCATCGACGGCTCGTCCGGTGCCATCTACCTCGGCGAGATGCCGGTCAAAGCCTCGCCCGTGGTGCTGTACTTCGAAGGCAGCATCGACCCGGAGGCCGCCGACGTCGACCCGCTGGTGGCGGCCGTGCACCGGGTGATGCGCCACGCCGACTCCGTCGCCCGGATGGCGGTGCGGTCGAACGCCGACACCGCCCAGGACGCGGCCCGGTCGCGGCGCTTCGGTGCGGTCGGCATCGGCCTGTGCCGCACCGAGCACATGTTCCTCGGCGACCGCCGCCAGCTGGTCGAGGACCTGATCCTGGCCAGCAGCGACGACGACAAGACCGCGGCGCTGGCTGCCCTGCTGCCGCTGCAGCGCGACGACTTCGGGGAGATCTTTGAGGCGATGGACGGCCTGCCGGTGACGGTGCGCCTCCTCGACCCGCCGCTGCACGAGTTCCTGCCCTCGCTCGAGCAGCTGTCGGTCGAGCTGGCGTTGGCTGAGTTCAGCGGGCGCCAGCCGACGTCCGGCCGGTCGTTAGAGCAGCTGCGCCACCTGCACGATGCGGTCCGGCGGATGCACGAGGCCAACCCGATGCTGGGTCTGCGCGGCGTGCGGCTCGGGTTGGTGATCCGCGGGCTGTTCGGCATGCAGATTCGCGCCATCGCCGAAGCCGCGACCGCCCGTCGCCAGGCCGGCGGCGACCCGCGCGTCGAGATCATGATCCCGCTAGTCGGCGCGGTGCAGGAGCTGGAGGTGATCCGGGAGGAGGCCGAGGTCATCCTCGCCGAGGTCCGCGAGTCCTCCGGGGTGGAGCTGAACGCGTTGATCGGCACGATGATCGAGCTTCCCCGGGCGGCGCTGACGGCCGGCCAGATCGCCGAGGCGGCCGAGTTCTTCTCCTTCGGCACCAACGACCTGACCCAGACCACCTGGGGGTTCAGCCGAGACGACGTGGAGGCGGCGTTCTTCGGCCGCTACCTCGACCTGGGCATCTTCGGCACTTCGCCGTTCGAGTCCCTCGACCGGGACGGTGTCGGTCGCCTGATCTCGATCGCCTGCAAGGAGGGGCGGCAGACCCGGCCGAACCTGAAGCTGGGCATCTGTGGCGAGCACGGCGGAGACCCGGACTCGGTGCACTTCTGCGACGAGGTGGGCCTGGACTACGTCTCCTGCTCGCCGTTTAGGGTGCCGGTGGCCCGGCTGGAGGCGGGCCGGGCTTCGGTGCAGGCGGCCGGGAGCGACTCGCGCTGAGATCGGCAGCCTCGCTCGCCCGGCCGGTCGGTTACCCGGCCGCGGCGGTCGAGCGCTGGGTGGCCGAGCCGGCCAAGGCCGCGGACACCGGTCCGGTCACGTTCGGTCGGGGAGCGTTCGAGCGGGACCGGGCGCGGGTGCTGCACAGCGCGGCGCTGCGCCGGCTGGCCGGCAAGACTCAGGTCGTCGGCGCTGGCGAGGACGACTTTCCGCGCACCCGTCTGACCCACTCCCTGGAGTGCGCCCAGATCGGCCGGGAGCTCGGCGCGGCGCTCGGGTGCGACCCCGACCTGGTCGACGCCGCCTGCCTGGCGCACGATCTCGGCCACCCGCCGTACGGGCACAACGGCGAGCAGGCGCTGGACTCCGCGGCGGCCGCTTGCGGCGGCTTCGAGGGCAACGCGCAGAGCCTGCGGCTGCTGACCCGGCTGGAGATCAAGGTGCTGGACCCCGACGGGCGACCGGCCGGGCTCAACCTGACCCGGGCGGCGCTGGACGCGGCGACCAAGTACCCGTGGCCGCGCCAGCCCGGCAGCCCGAAGTACGGCGTCTACGCCGACGACCTGGAGGTCTTCGGCTGGCTGCGGGCCGAGGCCCCCCCCGGCCGGCGCTGCCTGGAATCGCAGGTGATGGACTGGGCCGACGACGTCGCCTACTCCGTGCACGACCTGGAGGACGGCATCCACGGCCGGCACGTCCCGCTCGCCGCGCTGGCCGCCGGGCCGGAGCGCGCCGAGCTGTGCAAGCTGGCCGCGCAGGCGTACTCCGAAGCGAGCCCCGCCGAGTTGGCCGATGCGCTCGGCCGGCTGTTGGCGCTGCCGTTCTGGCCCCCGCCGTACGACGGCAGCGTGGCCGCCCAGGTCGGGCTCAAACGGCTGACCAGCGAGCTGATCGGCCGGTTCTGTGTGGCCGCGCTGGCGGCCACCCGTGCGGCCGGCGGCAGCGGGCGGCTGGCCCGTTACGCCGCGGACCTGGTCGTGCCGGCGCAGGTCCGCGCGGAGTGTGCGCTGCTCAAGGCGGTCACGGCTCGCTACGTCATGGCGCGCACCGGCGCGCAGGCGGCGCAGGAACGGGAACGCGCGCTGATCGCCGAGCTGGTCGCCCTGGTGGGGGAACGGGCGCCCGAGGTCCTCGACCCAGCGCTGCGCTCCGCCTTCCTGGCGGCCCGAGACGACGCCGCCCGGCTGCGAGTGGCGGTCGACCACATCGCCGGCCTCACCGACACCTCGGCCCGTGTCCTGCACGCGCGGCTCGCGGGTCTGCGCGCCAGTTAAGCCTCCAACTCCAGGGCCAGATAGCGCGGCGGTAGGTCACAGTCTCGGGTGATCTTTCACGCGGACATCGAACCATCAGGTGATCATTGTGCGTAGACACCGCACTTGGCAGCGTATTCTGAGGCGGGCTCGCACAATGATCTTGCGATTGCCAGCGTACGAGCGGTCGGCGGGCAGCCGGACAGGTGGCCGGAGGCCGCATTCGGCCGGCGGCGGCGCTCGCCGGAGACCGCTCGACTCGAGGCCAGGGTGAGCGCGAGAATAACGCCGGCGAGCAGGCCGGCAGCCGGGCTGGACCAGCGGCGCACGGTGGCAAACGGACCGCTACCGGCAACGCTGACGGCGCTAATAGCAACTCGACGGCGGCCACGCCTTCCAGCGCCTGCGGAACGAGCAGTCGGCTCCGCAGCCAGTTTGGCCGTAATTTTCGCCGTGATGTGTGCCGCTGAGGCACCGGGCAGCCACCCACTGCTCTTGGCGGCCCGGTGGCGCTGAGACCGAACTGCTCCGGCGCGGGCCGGATGGGAGACTGCGCGGGTGGCCGGTCGGATTCGGGACGAAGACGTCGCGCTCGTTCGCGAGCGCTCGCCGATCGCGGACGTCGTCGGCGAGCACCTGCAGCTGCGCAGCGCCGGCGGTGGGGAGCTCAAGGGGCTCTGCCCGTTTCACGAGGAGCGCTCGCCGTCGTTCCACGTCGCTCCGCAGCGCGGCTTCTACCACTGCTTCGGCTGCGGCGAGGGTGGCGACGTCATCACCTTCGTCACCAAGATGGAGCTGCTGAGCTTCGCCGAGGCGATCGAGCGGCTGGCTCAGCGCGCCGGCATCGAGCTGCGCTATGAACACGGCGGCGCGGCGCCCAGCCGGCAGCACGGCGTCCGCACCCGGCTGGTGGAAGCGCACCGTGCGGCCGAGGAGTTCTTCGCCGGCCAGCTGACCGACTCGGCCGAGGCCGCGATCGGCCGGGAGTTCCTGCATGCTCGCGGCTTTGATCTGACCACGGCCGCGGCGTACGGCGTCGGCTATGCGCCGCAGTCCTGGGACACGCTGGTGCGCCATCTCGCCGGTCGGGGCTTCAGCCGGGAGGAGCTGCTGACCGGCGGCCTGGCCAGCGCCGGACGGCAGGGACCGATCGACCGCTTCCGCGGTCGGTTGGTCTGGCCGATTCGCGACATCACCGGGGACACCATCGGCTTCGGGGCGCGGCGGCTGCACGCCGACGACACCGGCCCGAAGTACCTGAACACGCCGGAGACACCGATCTACAAGAAGGGCTCCGTGCTGTACGGCGTGGACCTCGCAAAGAAGGAGATCGCCCGCCGCCACCAGGCGGTCGTGGTGGAGGGCTACACCGACGTGATGGCCTGCCACCTCGCCGGCATCCCCACGGCCGTCGCCACCTGCGGGACGGCGTTCGGTGCGGAGCACATCGCCGTACTGCGCCGGCTGCTGATGGACCAGGACGAGTTTCGGGGCGAGGTGATCTTTACCTTCGACGGCGACGCCGCGGGGCAGAAGGCGGCGCTGCGGGCGTTCGCCGACGACCAGCGGTTCGTCACCCAGACCTTTGTCGCCGTCGAGCCGACCGGGGCCGACCCCTGCGACTTGCGGCTGGCCAAGGGCGACGCCGCGGTGCGGGACCTGGTCGCCAGCCGGGTACCGCTGTTCGAGTTCGCGATCCGGTCGGTGCTGGCGCGGCACAACCTGGAGTTCCCCGAGGGTCGCGTGGCGGCGCTGCACGCCGCGGCGCCGCTGGTCGCCGGCATCCGGGACCGCTCGCTGCGCCCGGAGTACGCCCGGCGGCTCGCCGGCTGGCTCGGGATGGACGTCGAGGTCGTGGTCGCCGAGGTCGGCCGGGCGGGATCGCCCGCGCGGCGCCGCCCGCCGTCGGCAGCCACGGCGAGCGACAACGGCGCTGGTACTGCGGCCGACGCTCGCCCCCGCCCTGACGACCCCGCCCTGTGGGTGGAGCGCGAGTCGATCAAACTGGCGTTGCAGCGGCCGGCGCTCGCCGGCCCGGTGTTCGACGCCCTCGACCCCGAGGTGTTCACCGCTCCGGCGTACGCCCGGGTGCACACGGCCATCGAAGACGCCGGCGGCGTGGTGTCGGCCGACCATCCCGAGTCCTGGGTACGCCGCGTGCTGACCGCCGCCGCAGACGACACGGTGCGCTCCCTGGTCACCGAGCTGGCCGTGGAGCCGGTGCGTACGACCGAACAGGCCGATGCCCGCTACGTCACCGAGGTGCTGGCCCGGCTGCGCGAGCTGGCCGTCACCCGGCAGGTGCAGGAGGTCAAGTCCCGGCTGCAGCGGATCAACCCGGTGGACAACGTCGAGGTCTACAACCGGCTCTTCGGCGAGCTGATCGGGTTGGAGCAGCACAAGCGGACCTTGCGGGAGCAGGCACTGGGCACCGGCTGAGCGGTCCGGCTGCCGGCGATGTCGGCACCGCGGCGATCCGGTGGAAAACGATTTCACCACCGACCCGATCCGGATGTACATCAAGGCGATCGGCCGAGGCACGCTGCTCACTGCGGCGGATGAGGTGGAGCTGGCTCAGCGGATCGAGGCCGGGTTGTTCGCCGGCGAGCGGCTGGCCGCCGCCGCCGGTCTGGCGGGCGGCCGGCTGCCCGAGCAAGTCCGGCGCGACCTGGAAACCGTGGCGAAGGCAGGCGAGCAGGCCAAGAACCGCCTGGTCGAGGCCAACCGGCGCCTGGTCGTCTCGATGGCGTCGACAGATGGCGAAGTGGTACGTCGGCCGGGGACTGCCGCTGCTCGACCTACAAGTTCTCGACGTACGCCACCTGGTGGATCCGGCAGACGATCACGCGGGCGATCGCGGACCAGGCCCGGACTATCCGGATCCCGGTGCACCTGATCGAGACGATCAACAAGCTGACGCGGATGCAACGCCAGCTACTCGGGCAGCTGGGTCGCGAGCCAACGACCGAAGAGATCGCTGGCGAGCTGGGGCTGCCGGCTGCGAAGGTGCTCGAACTTCAGAAGATCGCTCAGGAGCCAGTGTCGTTGGAGACGCCGATCGGTGGCGATGAAGACGCCAACCTCGGCACCTTCATCGAGGACTCCGACGCGGTGGTGCCGATTGACGCGGCCTCGTTCTTGCTGCTGCAGGAGCAACTCGACGCCATCTTGCACTGCCTGACCGATCGCGAGCAGCGAGTCATCCGGCTGCGGTACGGCCTCTGTGACGGCCACCCCCGCACGCTGGAGGTGGTGGGCCAAGAGTTCGGCGTCACCCGGGAGCGCATCCGGCAGATCGAGTCCAAGACGCTGGCGAAGCTGCGGCACCCGTGCCGGGCGCTGCGACTCGACGAGTACCTGGACTGAGCGTCCGGCGGCGGGCGGTACTGCTCGTCCCGGCCGTCGAAGAACGCGCTCTGCATGCCGCCGGGGATCAACAGCGTGACGTCGATCTGCCCCCGGGTCTCCGCGGCCTGCGCCCGGGTGAAGCCCACCACCCCGAACTTCGACGCGCAGTACGCCGTGGCGTCCCCGACTGCCTTGATGCCGAGGGTGGAGGCGACCGTCACTACCGTGACGGAGCGGGCGAGGAGCGACGGGAGCGCGGCGCGCACCACCGCCGCGGTGCCGAGCAGGTTGACCGTGACGATGCGGTCCGACTGCGGGCCGGGCAAGTTGCCGAGGCCAACCGGGGTGTCCGTACCGGCGGCGGTGACCACGGCGTCCAGGCCCCCGACCCGGTCAATGAGCTGTCGGACGGCGTCCTCGGCGGCCCGGGTGTCGGCCAGGTCGACCACCTCGTGCTCGATGTCCGCGACCGGCGCCCGGTCCAGCCCGACCGGGCGACCACCGGCGGCGCGGACGGCGCCGGCGACCGCGGCACCCAACCCGTGGGCGGCGCCAGTGACCAGCACGGCCCCGATCTTCGTTCGCTCACCGATAGCCCGGGCTGGAAGCCCCGCCGTTCAGGGCGGGGAGGAATGCCCGGTCCGCCGGATTGTCGGACCCGGCCGAGAGACTGGGCGGGTGTCCCGGTTCCGCC
>JADGOU010000393.1 GCA_017882835.1 Frankiaceae bacterium
GGGTGCCCGCGCTGCGCCCGGCCGTCGTCGTGCTCGACGTTCGCCTGCCCGACGGCAACGGGGTCGCCCTCTGCCGGGACCTGCGCTCGGTGCTGCCCGCGCGGCTTCGATCGTCTTGCCGAGCCCGACGTCATCGGCGATCAGCAGGTTGACCCGCGGCATGGCGAGGGCCTTGGCGACTGGCTCGAGCTGGTAGTCCTCGATCGTGATGCCGGCCCGAAAGGGGGCCTGCAGCGTGTGGTCGTCGGCACTGGCGACGGTGCCCCAGCGGACGGCGTCCAGAAAGGCTCCCAGCACCTGCGGGTCGTCCCAGCCGGTCGAGGTGACGCTGGGCAGCCGAGTTCCGGGCAGCACCTCGCGGCCGGGTTCCACCTCCCAGACCAGCGTTAGCTCGTCACCGAGATCGTCGTCGCTGACGCTCGCGAGCGTGACCAGCGTGCGCCCGGGGAGGTCTGGCGCCAGCTCGTCTCGCGGCAGAGAGCTGGCATGGCAGTGGCTGACCACCCACTGCTGGCCGCGGACACGGACGAGCTCGCCTGCCTTCGGCGCCGGCGCGGCTACGATGAGTTGCTGGAGCACCCACCGACCATAGCCAGCAGCGTCCATTCCGCGTCCGATTGCCGCGGTGAGGACGCCTCAGCCTCAACCACGCCATTTACGTCGGCGCCGCGGGGGCTCTGTTCGGGCTGATGAGCGACGCACTGTCTGAGACTGAGAGGCTGCGGCTGTGGCCGTGACCACGCAGGCAAGCTCAGGAACGATCCCCTACCGGCCGATGACCCTGGCCGACCTTGCTGGTCATCTCGCCGCGGCCGGCGACGATCGGCACCGGTGGCGGCTCGTCGCGGAGTTCCTGGAGGAGTACCGGCACGAACCGGCCGACGAGCGCGCAGCGCTGCTTGTCGACGAGCCGCCCAGCAGCCGTTACGAGCGGTGGGATGTCTTGCTCGCCGCCCTCGCCGAACATCTCGCCACATCGACGACAGAGGAGCCCCCGCCTGGTCCGCAGACCGGCGGCTGACGGTTTTCTGGTTCCCCTTCAACACTCCCGCCGCTCGCGTCGACGCGATGGTGCATGCACCGGCAAGTTTTCGCAGTCGCGGCATCTTCGTCGCTCCCGGCGAGTTGAGCGTCGCGTGAGCCCTCCGAATTCCAAGGAGTTGCCGCAGAAGGCGTCAGCTCGGCAGCCGCCGTCGCAAGCCGCTGGCTCGGACTACCGGCCGGGTGACGGCCCGGCGTACGGCGTCTTCAGTGCCGATCACACGGACGAACTCCTTGGCCCGAGTGACCGCGGTGTAGAACAGCTCCCGCGTGAGCAGCGGCGAGTCGGCCGGAGGCAGCAGCACCGACACCCGCTCGAACTGACTGCCCTGGCCGCGGTGAATGGTCATGGCGTGGACAGTCTGAATCCCCGACAGCCGGCTGGGCGCCAGCAGCACGGTCTCGGTGCCGCGTCCGAAAGCGGCCAGCGGTCCTCGCGGACCTCCGTCGACGACGACGCCGGTGTCGCCGTTGTACAGCTTGAGCTCATAGTCGTTTGCGGTCACCAGCAGCGGTCGACCGCGGTACCACTCGCCCTCCGCGGCATAGCCGTCGATCGCAGCGGCCAGCCACTGCTCGATCTCGGCGCTCCACCGGGCGACGCCGTAGGGGCCCTGCCGGTGCGCGCACAGCAGGCGGTGGCGCTCGAGCGCAGCCAGCGCGCGGGGCAGGTCGCCGGCGCGGGCCGCGTCCGTGAGTGCGGTGCCAGCGCTAGTAACGTCGGCGCGCAGCCCCTCGAGTCCGGCCGGGCTGCGCGTGCCGACCTCGGCGGTCTCAACGAAGTGGACGTCCGCCGCCCCACTGCGCAGAACGGCCAGAGCATCGTCGGGGTCACCGGCCCGGATCGCCGCCGCAAGCTCGGCAATCTTGCCGCCGAACCGGTACGTCGTACGGAGCCGCACGACATCGTTGCGGAGCTCGCGCTCGACCTCGCCGCTGAGCGCAACGTCGTCCGGAAGCAGCGATGCCAACAGCTCCGATCGAGCGTCCGGGCCAGACCGCGCCGGGCGGTGCACGAGGTCCCCGAGCACCGCGCCGGCTTCCACCGAGGCGAGCTGGTCGGGGTCACCGACCAGGACGAGCCGCGCGTCCGGACGGACCGCCTCGAGCAGCCGGGACATCAGCGTCAACGACACCATCGAGGTCTCGTCCACGATGACGACGTCGAAGGGCAGCCGGTTGGTGCGGTCGTGCTTGAACCGGCCGTGCGAGCCCGGCCGTGACCCCAGCAGGCGGTGCAGCGTCGATGCGGTCAGCGGTCCGGGCGGCGTCAGGCCTTGGCTACCGAGGTGCGCAGACTCCTCGGCAACCGCCTCCTGCAGCCGGGCGGCGGCCTTGCCCGTCGGCGCGGCCAGCGCCACTCGCGGGGGGTGGTCGAAAACGTCGTGCATGAGCGCCAGCAGCCGGGCCACGGTCGTCGTCTTGCCGGTCCCCGGTCCGCCGGCGACGACACTGATGGAGCCGGTGATGCAGGCCGCCGCTGCGAGCCGCTGGTAGTCGGGGGCGGCGTCCGGGAACAGAAGGTCGAGCGCGGCCCGCAGCCGGCCTGAATCCACCGCAGTCGGCCGGCACCCCGCCCGGAGGTCGAGCTCGGCGCGCACCAGCCGCTCCTGCCGCC
Organism: Frankiaceae bacterium; assembly: GCA_017882835.1. Taxonomy (GTDB): domain Bacteria; phylum Actinomycetota; class Actinomycetes; order JADGOU01; family JADGOU01; genus JADGOU01. Next base: position 2,660 of record JADGOU010000393.1, read on the forward strand.
AGTACCGGTCGAGGTAGAGCAGCTCGTCGACCAGCCGCACCGGCCGATCGGGCGCTCCGTTGACACCCCCGGCGACGAGCGGACTGGCCGCACAGGCGGCGTACCACCGCTCGGGCACCGGCCACGGCAGCAAGTCGAGGTCGACGGACTCCTCAGTGTCCGCGGCCGCGGTCGTGCGCACCTGGCCAAGGTCGACGCACACCGAGCCGTACCGGACCGCCCGCACAGCCAGCGCAACGGCCAGCACGACCTGCTCGTCGCTCTCGCCACCCAGTCGCCCCAGCGCGGTCGCCACGTGTACGTCGGCGCTACTGAGCACGCCGGTCCGGTTGAACTCGGCAAGGAGTCCGGTTGCTCGCGCGGCGTACCGGACGTCGAACGGGTCGGCCAGCTGCCCCGCGGTCATGCCGCTCCTTCATCCAGGAGTGCGGACACGGCCTCGACCAGCCCAGCGGGCGGCAGCCAGGAGAAGACCCCGCACGGGGTGCCGTCGACGAGCGGCGTCGACGGGCCGCACATGCCGCGCAGGAACAGGTACAA
>JADGOU010000394.1 GCA_017882835.1 Frankiaceae bacterium
CCGGTGACCAGCCCGTCGGCGCCGCGGACGATCGGCTGGTAGGCGATGTCGAGGGCGTTGCCGGAGAACGCGGTGTGCAGGTCCTGCTCGAGGCTGTTGCGGACACTGTGTCGGCGCGCCTCCCGCAGGTCGATGACCTGGTGGGCGGCGCCACCCTTGCGCTTCGCCTGATACATCGCGATGTCCGCGTCGACCACCAACTGGTTGGAGACCGCCTCACCGGGACCGGCGTAGGCCATCCCGACGCTGGCGGTGACGGTAAGCTCGGTGCGGGCCAGCTTGAACGGGACACCGAGGGCGGCGTGGATGCGGGCCGCGACGACCTCGATGTCGGCGGCGTGCGACACGTCCTCGCACAGGAAGACGAACTCGTCCCCGCTCACCCGGGCCAGCGTGTCTCCCGGCCGGACCAGCGCCGCCAGGCGGTGCGCCACGGCGATGAGGACGTCGTCGCCCACCTGGTGGCCGTAGGTGTCATTGATCTGCTTGAAGCGGTCGAGGTCGACGAACAGGACGGCGGCGGGGGCGTGCGACCGCCCGGCGCGCCGGGCGGCGTGCTCGAGGCGCTGCTGCAGCAGCAGTCGGTTGGGCAACCCGGTCAGCGGGTCGCGCAGCTCGCTGTCCCGGAACCGGTCGGAGGCCGCCCGGGCCTCCTCGCGGGCCTGGGCGTTGAGCAGGTAGGCCGCCGCCACGTCCGCCATCGTCTGCGCCGCTCCCATGTCGGGCGGACCCAACGGACCAGAGACGTCCCGGTACAGGTCCAGCGCGCCGATCCGGCCGTCGTCGTGGCGCAGTGGAAAGCCGAACGCCGCGGCCAGGCCGGCCGGCAGGGCGGCGGCGGTGAACAGCGGGAACCGATGGTCCTTCCCGAGATCGGGGACAGTCACCGCGTCGCCCGACTCGTAGGCCAACCGGCAGGGACCCTCGCCGAACTCCGTCTGCAACCGCTCGAAGGCCAGGGCCGACTCGTCGGACGCGGCGATGTAGTGCGGGGCTGACCCGGGCGAGATCAGCGTGATCCCGACCGCAGTGACCGGCAGCGCCTCGACGATCCGCTCGACCAGGTGGTCCAGGATGGCCTGGATCGGGAAGTCGGTGAGCAGCGTACGGGCGAACTCGCTCAGCACCACGGACAGCTTGCCTTCTTGGACCACGATCCCCGCCCCGCGTGCGGAAAGAGCCGCGTACACATCGTTGTCTACCATGTACGAGCTGTAACGACCAGTTGACGCCCAGTGTGTTGGGCGAGCCATGTCCCCGGTACGCCGAAACGCGACCGCACCGGCACCTGACGTTCGCGGGTCGAGCCTGCCTACGCCGGCAGTCCCGCCACGGCGAAGCCAGCCGGGCCGTGTTGCCTCCTACGCCCAGACGCGGCAATGCATAGACATGCTTCGTCGACTGAGCGCACCACGATCGCGACAGCGCAGCCTCGATGGTGATCGTGGTGCGGCTAGTGTCCGCGACACGCCGTCCGACCGAGCACCGAGCGCACCACGATCGTGGCGGCAGGCCACGACGAAGGGCGCGCGATCATCGGCGCGGTCGCGCGCGGGAGTTCTCCGACCTTCGGTCGGGCGGTCGGGCCGTCGGCCAGATCGCGCTCTCGCCGCCCGGCGGGCGTCCCGTCAACGACGTGCTCAATCAGGTCTCCGAGGTCACACGTTCATGCCTGACCCGGCACAGAGCTCGAAGGGCACATCGCCGGACAAGCCTCAGCGATCTTCGGCGTGTCGACTCCGCGTGTCTCCACGCCAGGCTCAGCCGAGCAACGGGCGGCGTCCGGCGGTGAGCGCGGTGAGCCTCGCCTGCATCGCCTCCTGCACGCGCCGGGCCAGCTGGTCCGCTGACTCCCCCGGTGCCGGCCGCATCGCCGGCAGCACCGCCGTGACCAGCTTGGTGGGCAGCGGCAGGTAGGGAAGCAGCCCGACCGCGCCGATGTTGAGCCCCCACGGCAGCGACACCGACACCGGGAGCGCCTTGAGCCGCAGCAGCCGGTCCGTTCGAGTGAGGCGCGCCAGTCCTTGCCCGGCCGTGAGCACCAGGAGCGACTCCCCGGCGCCCGCGGTCACGATCGGCAAGATCGGCACCCCGGCTTCCATCGCCAAGGCGGCGAAGCCCATGCGGCCGGCGAAGACGATGGTGTTGCGATCCCGCCACGACTTGGACCCATCAACTTCGCCGCCGGGCAGCACGAGGACGTGGCGGCCGGCCGCGAGCGCTTCCCAGCCGGCGTGGCGGCTCGCCGGACGGGCACCCAGCGGCTCAAGGAACCGACCCACCTGCAGGGTCCACGCCAACTGGTGGGTCAGCAGCGTGACCGGCCGGTCAAGCCGTAGCGCGTCAAATGTCGCCAACAGGGCGAACACGTTGAGGTCGACTATGCCGCCGAAGCCGTGGTTGGCGACGATCAGCACCGGCTCGTCGGGAAACGGCTCGATCTGCGGCAGGACCTCGAGCCGGTGGTAGCGGCGGACAAACTCGACGCCCAAGCGACGAATGAGGCGCATCGCGGTGACCACCGCCGGCGGCAGGTCCGTCATGGGCGGGTCTTCGCCGGAGCCGGACGGCCCGCTCATGCGCCGGAGCGGGACGCCGCGCTCACCAGGCGGCACAACCGGGCACGGCCAGCCTCCATTCGCGCCGTGCCTCATGCGGCGCGGTGGCGCGGTGATACCCACAATGCCCTAGCTTGTCGCTCGGCGCCCGGTTTCCCGCCGCCCGCCAGGGGTTGGGTCAGCCGATAGGACCGGGCTCGCCACCGTGGGGCCGTCGACCGAACAGGATGTAGCGCGGGTTGTACTGGGTGCCCACCGCGGGCGGGGTCTTCTGGAGCACGGCGGTACCCAGTCCCGGAGAACAAGGCGCTGTCAGCGTGGGCTTGGCGACAGGTGACGTGGTCACCCCACCGGCCGTTGGATGCGGCACCGCTGTTGGTGGCGTCGGTGGCGTTACTGGCCTCGGAGAACCACACCACGAAGTCGCCCAGAATGCCGACCGCGAAACTGGCGTAGTACTTGCCGCCGCCACCCCAGGCCAGGGCGATCCCCACCTCGTCGGCACTGTTGAGCGCCAACGAGGGATAGGCGAACGCGTGGTCGGCGTTCCAGATCTGCCACTGCTTGGTCTTCTTCCAGGTCGACGTGTCGATCTGGAGAACTTGTACGTGCGGGTGCGCGAATCC
>JADGOU010000395.1 GCA_017882835.1 Frankiaceae bacterium
CCGCGATTGAGTGCCACTGTCGTGCAGACCGTCGGCGTCAAGGGGTACGACGGCTTCGCGCTGGCCCGAGTCCTGGGCGACTGATTGTGACTCAGCCGGTGAAGATCTCCTCCGGCGGAGCCTGGCCACCGGCCACTCCCGGTACGCCGCGGAAGCGGTAAGGCTGCGGCTGGCGACCCGGCTGCACGACCCATGCCTCGCCGGTGCCCCCGCTGTGCGCGGCTACCAGGACGGCGTCGGCCACCTCGTTGGCGGTCAGCAACGGGAACTCCGCCGTCCGGAAGCGCGCCACCTCGGCGCCGATCAGCGGCGTCTCCGCAAACCCGGGGCAGATGCAGCTGACCGTGATGCCCTCGGGCTCCAACTGCTGGGCGAGCGCGCGGGTGAAGCCGACGACCGCGTGCTTGTTCGCGGTGTAGACGGGGTCGTGCGGCATCGGGGTGAGCCCGGCGAGCGACGCCGTCGCCAGTATCGTGCCGCCGCCGCGCCGGCGAAGCGCCGGGATGGCCGCCCGCGCCCCGAAAATCACGCCGTCGAGGTTCACGCCCATCGCCGTTCGGTACGCCGCGATGTCCATCGTCTCGACGTGCGCCGTTCCCGTGGTCACGCCGGCGTTGAGGAAGATCAGGTCCAGGCCGCCGTACGCCTTCTCGGCCAAGGACACGGCGGCCAGGGAGGCCTCCGGGTCGCGTACGTCGGTGCGTTGGAACCGCCCGTCTACCTCCGCAGCCGCGGCCTCGCCGGCCGTCTCGTCCAAATCCGCCACCACGACGCGGTAACCCTCGACCGCCAGTCGGCGGACCACTGCGAGCCCTATGCCGCTGGCCCCGCCGGTGACCAGGGCGACCCGGCTGCCGGCCGCACCGCCCGCGACCGCAGTCATGCCCCGGTGGCGGTGTCGAGAACGGTGCTCTCGACCGTGGGGGCGTCCAGTAGCGCCGCGGCGATGTCGGCCCGGTGCTCGCGGCCGTATCCTTCGAACGCGTCGATGCCCAGGGCCCGCTTGTAATAGCGGTGCAGCGGGTGGTCCCAGGTGAAGCCGATGCCACCCATGGCCTGGATCGCATTCTCCGCGGCGAACACGGCCGCCTCGCCAGCCGCCGACTTGGCGGCCGCGCAGGCCAGCGGGGCCTCCGCCGCGCCGACCGACACCGCCCAGGCCGCCCAGTAGGCCAGCGACCGGGCCAGCTGCAGCGCGACGAAGATGTCGGCGATCCGGTGCGACACGCCCTGGTAGGTGCCGATGACCCGGCCGAACTGCTGGCGGGTCTTGGTGTACTCGGCCGCGATCTCCAGGCAGCGCTCGGCCACGCCGACCGCCTCGCCCGCCAGGGCGGCCAGCGCCCGCAGCCGCACCTGCTCCAGCACCGGCTTAGCCTGGCCGGGCGACACCAGCAGCGTCGCCGGGGTGGCGGTGAGCACGAGATCGCCGAGTCGGCGGGTTCGGTCCATCGTCGAGCGCGGTACGACGACCGTAGCGCCGACCGCAGCGCCGACCGCAGCGGCGACCGCAGCGCCGACCGCAGCGGCGACCGCAGCGCCGACCTCAGCGCCGACCTCGGCGCCACCATCGGCCCCGCCTTCGGTCCCGGCGCGAAGGTCGACCCGCCACAGGCCGACCCCGTCCTCAGCCCGAGCTACCACGATTACGTCGCTCACCGCCGCCAGGTCGGGGACGAAGCGCTTGGTGCCGGTCAGCGCCGAGCCGTCCAGAGTGCGGCTGGCGGTCACCGAGACGGCCTCGACGTCGACCAGGGCGACCGGGCCGTCCGCCTCGGCCCAGGCCAGCGTCGCGGTTCGCTCTCCGGCGAGCACCCCCGCGAGCAGGGTGTCGGTACCGCCGCCCGCCGGTGCCGCGGCCGCCAGAGCGGGCAATGCCAACCCCACCGTCGCGAAGTACGGCGCGGGCAACAGCGCCCGCCCAGCCTCCTCGAAGAGCACGACCTCGTCCAGGAAGCTCATCCCGGCACCGCCATGACCCTCGGGCACGGACAGGCCGACCCAGCCCAGCCCGACCAGTTGCGGCCAGGCGGCGGGGTCTGAGCCGAGCTCACCGTCGGCGACCTCGACCACCCGCTCGAACGGGTAACGGTCGGTCAGGTAGTCGCGGGCCGCGGCGCGCAGCATCTGCTGCTCGGCGGAGAAGGCGAAGTCCATAGCGTTCCTTAGCAGGAGGCGAGCGGGTCAGCGGCTGTTCGGCAGCCCGACGACACGCTCGGCGATGATGTTGCGCAGGATCTCCGACGTACCGGCCTCAATGGTGTTGCCGCGGCTGCGCAGCTGCTGGTACTGCCAGTAGCCGCCCCAGACCGCGCCATCCCGGTCGAGCTGCGAGGCCAGCCCCTCCAGCGACAGCGCCAGCTTGGTCAGGCGCTGGTTGGACTCTGACCAGTGCAGCTTGGCCACCGACCCCTCCGGCCCCGGCACTCCGGTCTTGATCAACGACGTCAGCGAGCGGTAGTTCGTGTAGCGCAGCGCCTGCAGCTCCACCCACTGCTGGGCGACGGCGTCGCGCACCAGTGGGTCGTCGGCCGGCCGGCGGCCCGCCGCGGCTGGCGTCCGGGCCAGCTTCACCAGCTTGCCGACCGCGTACTCCAGTGCCGCGGTCAACGCGAAGCCCAGCGTGCCGCGTTCGTGCAGCAGGGTGGTCATCGCGACCCGCCAGCCCTCGCCCTCTTCGCCGAGCCGGTTCTCTACCGGTACCCGGACGTCGGTGAAGAAGATCTCGTTGAACTCCGGGTCGCCGGTGATCTGGCGCAGCGGCCGGACCTCGATGCCGGGGGAGTGCATGTCCGCGATGAGGTAGGACAGCCCGCGGTGCTTCGCCGCCTCCGGGTCGGTGCGGACGACGAGGATGCACCAGTTGGCGATGTGCGCCCACGACGACCACACCTTCTGCCCGTTGACGACGTAGTCGTCCCCGTCGCGAACCGCGCGGGTGCGAGCTCCGGCCAGGTCGGAGCCGGCACCGGGTTCGGAGAAGCCCTGGCACCAGATTTCCTCGGCGGACAGCAGCGGCTGGAGGTAGCGGGTTTTTTGCTCCTCGGTGCCGTGGGAGATGATCGTCGGCCCGGCCATGCCCAGCCCGATGCCGCCGATGTGCGGCGGTGCGCCGGCCCGCGCGGTCTCCTCCAGGTAGATCCCCTGATAGGTGTACGGCGCGCCTTG
>JADGOU010000396.1 GCA_017882835.1 Frankiaceae bacterium
CAGCCCGATCGTCTTGTGGTCGGTCGTCGTCAGCAGCTTCCAGATCGGGCTGCGGGTGCGCCGGTCGCTGGGCGGTGGGGCCGCGACGTGGCGCTCCCGCGGGTCCGACGTGAGGGTCATCTGCGCTCCTGACTATGCCGGCGGGACTTGAGACTGCTTTCGCACCGGCGCGACGGGCAGCTACGGCCCCGGGCGCACCGGCTTCCCCGGCGTGCCCCGGGACACAGGCAGAGGAGGCCGAAGTCGATCTCCTGCGGGTCGGCCGAGACCCTTGACCGCAGCGCGGCCGTCCCGCGGCGTGGGTCAGCTGCGCGGCCGCTTGCCATCGTCTCCGTGCGCGGCCGGGCGCTCGTCAAGGTGGCTTCCTCCGCGACGGTGGTGGGTAAGGACTGTGGTGGGTAGGAACGGTGGCATCGGCGCGGGGTTACCTGGGCCCGTACCGCTGCCGCTGATCGCCTCATAATTTAGAGTATGACGGCCCTTTATACTGCTCCCAAACGGGGTTGCGGACAAGGAAGAGGGCCGCTCATGAGTTCTGCCGGCAGGAGCGGCCGCCATGACCGTCGGCCTCCGCAGCGCCCGTTCGACCAGCGCGTCGGGGGAGGTCATCCCACCGGCGAGGTTCTCCGGCATCGGACGTACGGGCGCCTGAGGAGCGGCAGTGATTGAGCTCCCCGCCCGACGCTCCGCGGCGCTGCCCCTCGCCGCTGTCGGCGCCGCCTGCATCGTCGCCGGCGGACTGGTCGCCGCGGTCAGCGCACCCGCGCCGTCCGAGCACGCCTCCTGGGCCGCCGCCTACCTCGTCCTCGTCGCCGGGGTGGCGCAGGCGGCGCTGGGCGTCGGTCAGGCGCTGCTCGCCCCCGGGTACCGTCGCGGCGGACCGTCGCCGTGCAGTTCACCGCCTGGAATCTCGGGAACGGCGCCGTCATGGCCGGCACCCTGGCCGGCATCACCTCGCTCGTCGACACCGGCGGGGCCTTGCTGGTGGTGGCGCTGCTGCTGCTAAGCGGCGTGCGCGCCAGCGAGAGGCCGCGGACCTGGCTGTTGTGGGCGTTCCGGCTCCTTGCCGCCGTCCTGCTTGTCAGTATCCCGATCGGGCTAGTGCTGGCCCGAATCCGACCCCGGGGCTGAGGTGGGTATCCGCGCGGACCCGGGGGATGTCCCGCGCATCGGCTCCGGCCAGGCGGGCCGGCCGCCGGGCTGGCCGCCTCGGTGGCCGCGGCGCGGGTGTGGGCGCGAGCGAGCGCCCAGTACATCGTAGAACGGGTGATCGAGGAACAGCTCCTCGAGTTCGCCGATGGTGTGCCCGCCACCCGCCCGCCGCGTGCAGTGCCACCAGGTGGGCTTCCTGGCGCGCGCTGAGCTTGGGCTGCTTGCCACGCAGCCGGCCTTTGGCGCAGGCGACCTTCATGCCCTCCCGAGTCCTCATCTTGATCAAGTCCGAGTCGAACTCGGCGACCCATGGCCACGGCGTTGAACAGCAGTCGCCCCGACTGGATCGTGGGATCGTGTACCGACCCGCCGAGGGTGAGTTTTACCTCGCGGGCGGTGAGCTCGGCGACGATGTCGCGGGTGTCAGGCAGCGACCGGGCTAGCCGGTCGAGCTTGTTCAACGAACCACCCTTACGGCACTCTCGCTCCTGCTGCTTCCCGCGAGCGATCGCGGACCAAGCAGGTGTGCCGGTGGGGGTTCCGTTTGCGGGCACCCGCCAGCCAATTCTCCGCCGACTCGACCGGTGTCACGACCCAGCTCGTCGTTGGCGCCTTGGACCCACAGATCCTTGTGTCGAGCGCGGTCAAGGCTCGCCTCCGCCGACCGCGTCAGCGACGCGTCAGGACATGACCGTCGGTTCGCTGAGCTGACCAGTGGGTGACGTTACTGCCCGGGAGATGGTGCGCGGTCGACCCCACTGAGCGCAGCGACTTCCTCGCGTACTCGCTGTTCGTTGCCGAGTAGCAGGTGCCCGCCGGTGGCGGCGGTGACGAGCTTCGCCCCTGGGATACGTTGCGCTGCCCGCGCGGCGTTGTCGAAGGCTGACAGCGGGTCGTCCTTGGCGTTGATGACGACGGTCGGCACCTGGATCTTCTCGAGCGGGACGTGCTGCACGGCCGGGTTGGAGACGTAGATGTCGAACAGCACACCTTTCTTGCGGGGCCGGACCGGCAGGAAGCTTGCCTCGGTCTGCCGCACCGTGGCCCACTGCTCGGGCGTGAGGCGCAGACTCTTGGCCACGAGCAGCCTGGCCAGTTGCGCGGGCAGGTAGCGCTGTAACACCCAGAAGGCGAGGTCGGAGCCGAACAGCAGCTGCGCGACCGGTTTGGGTGGTCGGCTGGACTTGCCGGGCAGCGCGGAGGCCATCAAGACCAGAGCCGTGGTTCGGTCGGGGTGCCGCAGTGCGAATTGAATCGTCGATGGCCCGCCCGCGGAGTATCCGAACACGATGGCTTGGTCCACGCCAAGATCGTCGAGGAGCAGCGCGTAGGTGTCCGCCTGCCCCGCCGGGGAGGCGCCGGGCGGCAGCGTGGAGCCGAGGTAGCCGAACCGGGACGGCGCGATGATCCGGAACCCGTCACCGGCATAGGTCGCCGCCAGGCCGGTCCCGGCGTCGAACCCGCCGAACAGCGGGTGGCTGAGGAGCAGCGCCGGGCCGGCACCGTGCTGGGCGTACTCGATCGTCCCATAGGCCGCACTGTGCAGATAGTGGCGCTCGAGCCCGGCCAGCCGGGCGCGGGCGGCGCGCACATCGCGCCGGTATCCGATCACCCGCCACCCCTTTCCGCGCGGCCGTACGCCAGCATGGCGAGGGCCCCGGCGTAGGCGACGGCTGCGCTGATGGCGATACCGATGATCAGCCCCGCGTTACACGGATACCAGGGCCGAACGTCACCCACGACGCACCCACTCGCCGCTGGCGTGGTCACGCACGCTCCCCCAGTCACGGCAGCGCACCGAACACTGACCTGTGTCCCATCGGCACCTCGCAGCGACGCTTCGGGCTCGTCGAGATCGACGCTCGGGTCGCCGGTGGTCGCGCTCCTTCGGCGTCCGGTCAAGGATCCCTTCCGTGACACCCGGCGTCAGCCAGGGCAGTCGACCGCTACCTCAATGGCTCCGCAGATCTCCCGCATCCGAGTGTCGGCTAACCGGCCAAGCCGGTTGACGAGT
>JADGOU010000397.1 GCA_017882835.1 Frankiaceae bacterium
ACGACGTCACCGAGCACCATCGTCGTCCCGGCGACTAGCGCGGCCAGCAGCGCTGCCCGGCTGAGCAGCCAGGCAGCAACGAGCAGCAGCCGAGGGCGATGCGGCCCGCCAGCGAACGCGATCGCCGTCCCCCCGCCCACCATGGGGCGCCACTATGCCGCAGCCGCAGCCGCAGCCGACTGAGACCAGGCATGGCGGCCTGCCGGCGACGGCGGAATACTTCTGTGCCTGAGATGCTTGCTGCAACCAAGCATGTTCGACGTACCAAGCGTGTGAGACGAGATCATGTGGTCTTGTCGTACAAGCCGATCCCGTAGCGGGACTGGGTGCGGCAGGATCGCCGCGTGATGCGACGACAGCTGGTCTCCTCCGGAGCTCTGTGGGAGCCGGTCGTCGGCTACTCGCGCGCGGTGCGCGTTGGGCCCTGGGTGTCGGTGGCCGGCACCACGGCGGCCGTAGACGGCGGAGGTGCGGTCGGCGGGAACGACATAGCCGCGCAGGCGCGCGAGGCACTGCGCCGGATCGCGGTCGCCTTGGAACAAGCCGGTGCCGGGCTGCAGGACGTCGTGCGGACCCGCATGTTCGTCACCGACATCAGCCGCTGGCAGGAGGTGGGGCACGTGCACGGGGAGGTCTTCGGTGACATCCGCCCAGTCACGTCCATGCTCGAGGTCAGCGCGCTCATCGACCCCACGCTTCTGGTCGAGATCGAGGCCGATGCCCTCGTCCCGTAGACCGACCGACTCCCGGTACTCCCCCCGCCCGCGGCGAGGAGCGACACCGCAGGTCGCGGCACCAACCATCTGTCCCGCAGGGCTGGTTCGGGGTGCCCTCCCCGTGCCCGGGGCTGAGCGGGACAGACTGCCCTCTTGCCGGAAGTCAGGGTGGGCTACCACAGGCGTCAGATTGGTGTCCGCTGCGTCGATGGACCGGCTGGCCCGCAACCTCGACGACCTGCGCCGGCTGGTGCGGACTCTGACCGTCACGGGAAACCTCGCCTTCACCGGCGAGGACTCCCCGATGGCCACCCTGCTGCTGTCGGTCATGGGCGCCTTCGCCGAGTTCGAGCGCGCCCTGATCCTCGAACGCCAGCGCGAGGGCATCGCCGCGGCCAAGCAGCGCGGCGTCTACACCGGGCGTCGACCGGCGCTCACCGCCGAGCAGGCCCGCCGGCTGCGCGAGCGGGCCGCGGCCGGCGAGCGGAAGTCGGCGCTGGCCGGCGAGTTCGGCATCAGCCGCGAGACCGTGTACAGCTATCTGCGGGCCGCGGCCGGCCTCGGGTGAGGGCGGGCTTCGGCTACCCACCTCCCGACGATCACCTGGAGCGATCTCATGAGCACCCCCACCGCGAGCGCTGTCACCATCCCGCCACCCGGCGCCTACCGGCTCGACCCCGCCAGCTCGACGATCTCCTTCAAGACCCGGGCCATGTTCGGCTTGCTTCCGGTCAAGGGCACCTTCAACGTCACCGCCGGGACCCTCGTCGTCGCCGACGAGGTCAGCGCGTCCACCCTGACCGCCACGGCCGGCGCGAACAGCTTCAACACCGGCAACGACAAGCGCGACCACCACGTCACCTCGCAGGACTTCCTGCACGCCGATGCCCACCCCGACCTGACGTACCAGTCGACATCTGTGACCGAATCCGCTGGCCGCTGGGTTCTGCACGGGGACCTCGTCGCCCGCGGCACCGCGGCACCGCTGGATCTCACCGTGGTGAGTGCCGAGACCCGCGGTAACACCGTAACCGTTGAGGCCACCGGCTCAGTCGACCGTTACGCCCACCGGATCACCAGGGGCAAGGGCATGGCCGGCCGCCGGCTGCAGCTCACCGTTACCGCCGTCGCGACCCGCGACTGACCCGGCAAGGACCACAAGACAGCCAGCGGTGATCCCGGCCGCACCGTACCGGTTCGCGTTCCGCCAGCTCCTTGGGCTGGCCGGCATGCAGGAGCGGGTGCGCGCCGCAGGCAGGCGTGACGGCCGGGCACCCCACCCTTCTGCCAACCTGGGCTGAGGCAGCCGCCCTGAGGTAATCACTGACCGAGGGTGTCTTTGCGCTCCCGGAGTTGTAGATGAAGGACGTTATCTTCTGGTCGGGGGGCGGTCTTGTCGCACGCACCCGGCAGTCTGGGGGCGGCTACCAAAAGGGGACCATGAGCGAGCTGCAAGCGATCGAGGTGCCGGGTTTGCCCGCCGTCGTCGTCGGCGCCGGCGCTCCGGTTCCGTGGAAGGCCGACGCCTTGGCCCGGCTGCCCGTTGGGCCGGCCGACACCGACCCGTTCTGGCGGCTGGCCGCCGCCTTCCTCGTCGGCTACCCGGACTCCACCGCCAAGGCCTATCTCGGCGCCCTGAAGGCCTGGGCCGCCGAGGGAGTCCAAGGGCGTGCATCCCTTCGCCGCCCGGCGTCACCACGTCGACGCCTGGGTCAAGGCGCTCGCCCGGGATCCCCAGCCGGCCACCGGAAGGCCGGCGGCGGCGGCCACCATCGCCCGGCGCCTGTCGTGTCTGTCGAAGTTCTACGACTACGGGATGCGAGAAGTTGAGCTGATCGAGCACTCCCCGGTGGCCAACGTGCGCCGGCCCAAGGTCACCGAGGACTCCCCCACCATCGGGCTCGATGCCGCCGAGCTGGACCGGCTGCTCACCGCCGCAGTTCCAGTTCGCCGCCGTACTCGGCGGCTGCCAGCACCACGAAGCCCGGCAACCCGAGAGCGAGCGTCGCGGCGCCTACCGCGTCGTCGACCGCGGGCAGGGCACTACCTTGTCCTTCCACCTGGGGCCTCCACCGATGTCTTGGTCGACTACGGATCTTGAGGCCCCAGGCCTGTCTCCTACGTCAAGCTGGAGTTCGTGTCGCGACCGCGGCTACCACGTTGAAGTGGTGAAGAGCCGCATAAGTAATCAGGTTCTATAAAGCAAAATCAAGAGTCTTACGGCATTTGCCCGAGGCGAGTCGCGCGAATTGCGAATCAGAGATCAGGACTGGTCCGGGACATCATTCCCAGGTGGGTGTCGCCTGAGCCGCCGGGCCCGACGGTCCACAGATCGCTGGTGTTGGCCCGTCGGTAAGGAAGCTGTCACCAGCCGCAAACGGGGATGATCTTCAGCGGGATCGTCGGCCGGGTGGCCGGAGTGGATCATTCTGGGGTGTTCCG
>JADGOU010000001.1 GCA_017882835.1 Frankiaceae bacterium
TGAGGTGGCTCGAAGGAGCTGAGCCCGCGGCTACGGCCGTGGACGAGGTGATGCCTGACCACCCGATCATGAGCTGGATCAACGTGGGCGAGGTCTACTACGTGACCCGCCGGCTCGCCGGTGCCAACGAGGCCGACGACATCGTCCGGCGGATGCGCGCGGTCGTGGACCTCGACCTCCCCAGCGCCGACCGGATCATGGCCGCGGCGAGAATCAAGGCTCAACACCCCCTTGCCTACGCCGATGCCTTCGCGGTGGCCACCACGCTGGCGTACGACGCCGTCCTTTACACCGGCGACCCGGAGATCCTCGAGGCGACCGCCGGGTGGCCGGTGCGGGACTTGCGCAGCAGCGGCTGACGAGCAGCATCCGTCAATACCGGAGCGACGCCAGGGACGCATTCGTGCTGGCCAACATCTTGCCGATCCACATCGCCGCCGACGAGCTCGACCTGCATCCGCTCGTCGACGTCGCCCGCCGACACCAGCTCAGCGCGTACGACGCCGCCTACTTCGCGCCGGCGGCCCGGCAAGGCCTGGCGCTCGCCACGCACGACAGCCAGCTGGCCGCGCGGGCGACCACGGCGGGAGCCCCGCTGCTGTCGTGACCGCCGCCGCCCGCTCGGCAGCAGGCGAGCACCGTCGCGGCCAGGGTCAGCCGCTCCACCACTTGGCCCGTGATCTCAGCGATGAGATCGAAGTCGTTGTCCCGGTGCAGGACGACGAGGCCCGCAAGCTCTGCTGCCGCCGCGAGCAACAGGTCCGGTACCGAGGGCGCGCGGTGCCGGCCTCGGTCAGCGAGCAGCAGCTGGATCTCCACCGCCCGGTCCTCCGCCGCCGGGGTGAGGTGCTCCCGAGGCATGGCGGACAGCGGCACCTGCCGGCTCGCGGTGCGCAGCTCGGGGCCAATCGTGCGGAGAAACCCACCTCGAGCAGCGTCACCGTGCCGATGCGCAGCAAGCCGCGATCGAGCCGCTCGGCCCACAGGGACGCGTCCTGATTGCTCGACAGCCGCACCAGTGCTGACTTGTCGATCAGCCAGGTGGTCACTCCCAGGCCGCGCGCATGATGTCTGGATCAGCCAGCTCGGAGAACTGCACAGCGAAGATCTCCGGGTCCTGCGTCATGACAGGGCGCAGGGGCGTCACAGCCTCCTGCACCAAGCGCCGGCGGAGGTACTCCGGTGGCGAGCAGGATGACGTCCGCCTCGACCTCGACCACCGGGCCGCCCGCCGCCGGTTCGGCCGGCACCCGGCGCGGGTCACGCAGCCGACCCGCGTCGCTGATCAGCCGCAGCGGGACCGGCCTCGCCCAGCGCGTGCCACATCGCGATTTGCCCCTGCACGGCCGCCCCCGCCCCCGCCCGGCCTCGAAATGCCCAGCGAGCCGGCCCTGGTCAGCCCTATACGCGGAAGATGACGAGACTGGGATCGAGTCGACGTAAGTCCGTCGGGTCACTAGTGACGACGGGCGTGTGCTGTTCGCGGGCGGTCAGCGCGACGGATGAGTCGACGACATCGTGCGTCCCGGACGCCGCGCAAAGCAGTCCAACGGCACGAGCACGTTGGCCATCGAGTACGACGATCTGCGTCCCGCGAGCGTTGAGGATACGTGCGAGCCGCACTTGGCGTGCGCTTCGCCACGCCTGCGCCACGACGCCGGCCGGCACGAACGCTGATCCTCCCGAGGCCACGACGCGATCGAGGAGAGCACGCAAGCGCTCATCGCCACGATCGACCGCTATGAGCGCTCCAGTATCGAGGGTCACGCTCACGCGGTGGGTGTCGGGTCGGCAGCCAGTACGGAATCGGCCCAGGCGTAGGCCTCCGCAGAAGGTGGGCCTAGTTCGCGGGCCAGGTCTGCGAGGACATCGGCGAGCGTCTCCTCGCGTTCGCGTTGAGCGAGAGCTTGTGAGACGTACGCCGAGACACTGGCCGAGCGTCCCTCGCTGACTGCTTGTCGCGCTGCGGCGACCTGCTCCGATGGTAGAGAAATCGCCAACTTGACGGTCCGGGTCATACCGGAATCATACCTTGTCCGAGCATCGCTGTCCCTTCCGCCCGAGCACGTCGCCAACGCCGCTTCGGTCTTTAGGCGCCATCGCTGGCTACGGCGCCTTGAAGACGCCGTGACCCCCGCCGCACCACCATCGGCAGCGCACCTCCCCGTCGACGGTGACCAACTCGAACGTGGCTCGCCCATCGGGGGTAGCGAGCGACCAGGTCATTTCCCAGACCAGACAGGGCGACTGATGATCGTTGTGCCCGGCACTGCCTATCGTCGCAGGTCAGAGGGGGTAAAAGAGCATTCGTTGCGAAAGCAACTAGGCTCGAAAACGGCCGCCGTGCCCGCTACGTGCCCGTAGTCGCCAGTCTTGGTAGTCAGAAGGGCCGCGTGGTCGTCAGCTGCCGCTCGCTCGTACAGCGGCCCAGGTCACAGTTCGCCGATGCTGAACGCGATGATCGCCGGCGAACGCGACCCGCGGGTGCTCGCGCAGTTGGCCCGGACCCGGATGCGCTCCAAGATCCCCGAGCAAGAACGATTCGACGCGAGAAGGGTTGCGTGTCCGCTACGTGCCTGTAGCTGCGGAGCGTACCGCGACGTGGATGGCGAGAAGGGCTGTCGATCCGAGGGCACCTGGTCACGGGCAGGTGCACTCAGGCGTCGGCAGCGTTGGCGAGAGCCGCGAACGCCGGCTCCATCGCCGCGATCTCGGAGGCGGGGAGCTGGTGGAGTCCGGCGACGTGGCGCCATCGGCTCACCGCGGCTGCCACCTCCCGCATCGTCGCTCGGGCCTGGGCCTCGGAGAGCCGGAAGTACTCGGCGACGGAGAGGGCGGAGGACAGACTGGCACTGTCGTCGGCGTCGCCGATCGCGGTGCTGAGGTACTTGGGGCCGGGGGCCGGGTTCGGATTGAGGTCGAATGCCGGCGCGAGACGCCACACGTCGCCGCGCTCGTGGAGGAATCCGTGGTTGCGCAGGTGGTCGTCGGTGTTCGAGATTAGAACGGACAGCACGATGCGTCGCCATAGTTGATGCAGCTCCGCTGTGGCGCGCGCGGAGGAGTTCTCGATGACCTCCGCGATCTCGAGGTAGCTGCGCTGGTCACCGTCGGATGCCTCGAGCATCGTCATCGCGCTGACGTAGCCGATCCGGTCAGCTGTGCTGGTGCGGTCGAACCGGTCGATGACCAGGACGTTACGGCCGGCGAGGTTCAGCAGCCGCGACGGTGGCACGTCGATGCCCGAGCGTTCGGCGAGGTCGAGGGCGACCTTCTCCCAGGCCATCACGTTCCACGTGTCGTGGTTGGCGCTGGGGAACTTCGCGATCGCGATCCGGCCGTTGTTGTCGAGCACGTGCGTCTTCGGGCGGGCTCCACCCAGGGAACTGCCGACACGGATGAGGCGTTGCAGGTCGGCCAGATCGGCGGTGTCGCTATCGGCACGAGCCGCCAGGTCCAGCAACGCGGGCAGGTCGGTCAGCGCAGGCACGCCGGTGTCGTCGCTGGCGAGGAACTCATCGGCACCAGCGCGGAACCGCAGGGCGCCCTGGCGCAGGTCGTCCCGCACACCCAGCAGATAGTCGATCTCGCCGAGGGTCCGGGTGGCCCGCCCGTCGGCGCGGGCGAGCGCGGCTTCGCGGCGGGTGAGCAGGGTCCGTCCCCAGCGGTCAGGTGCGCAGTCGGTGAGGGCCCCAAACAATGCCCTGCCCACCCGTGTCTGCAGCGCGCCGCTCGTGAGGGGGAGTTCCGGGTCGAGTGCGTAGGTGCCCGGGGTGCCGAGGTAGGTGGAGGTGTAGGTGAAGGTGGCGGACTCGAGACCGCGGCGCCGGTGCGAGTACAGGGTGCCGGCGAGGACATCGTCGCCGCCCACAGCGACGTAGACCTGCACCTCGGTCACGGAGCTCTCCGGCGGCGGACACGTTCGGGCAGGGCCTCGTCGGCGCGGAGCCGGCCGAGGTCAGTGGCGTAGGGGTCGAGGGCGTCGCTGAGCACGTCGAGCACGCCCAGTGCCCGGGCGACGCGCAGGACGTTCTCCAGGGTGGCGCCGTCGCCGCGCTCCAACCGCAGCACGGTGTTCACCCCGACGCCGGCCCGGTCGGCGACCTCAGTGGCAGTGAGGTGGCGCAGCTTGCGCCACGTGTTGAGGTCCTCGCCGAGCCTACGTAGCGAGCGGGACACCGCAGCCGGGGTTCTGCTCGTCGCTATTGTTGCCTCCTCAGATACTATAAATGGCATACTATCTAGGTTAGGATACCATCTTTGGGCGACTTACGCTGTCGGCTCAGGGTGAGGAGGACCCGATGGTGTTCATGCGCGCATTGGCCTCGTCCCGGATCGGGTCCTGCAGGACCGCGGTGTCGCTCAGGCCGACCGCGTGGATGAGTTGGTACGCCAGGCCGGCCAGAGTGACACTGGTCGGGACCTGGGCCGCCACCGTTTCGCGCAGAGGTCTGAGCGGACCGCTCTTCCCAAGCGAAACGGGTTGTCGATGTCGGCGACGAACGGCGCGGCTGCGGCCATCTGCAACGGCCCAGGTCACAGTTCGCCGTCGCGACAAACCCGCCTGGACGGCCACCGCAGCTTGCCTCGAGGCCCCGCCCGATCCGGGCCACTTCTGCTTGCTGCTCGCGCCCGGTGCACAGCGTCTAGGGCTGGTGGATGTAGGGGTTTAGTTAGTTAGATGGGCCAGACCCGGCTGGCGACGACACGTTCATACTCGCAGTCGCGGACATATGAAGACCGCTGGAAGCCGCGTGGGTATTGGTTACTAGCCACCACTGCCTGCGTATTGGTCGGCGCGACCGCCGGCTTCGAGAGTTCGCCAGCGACCGAGACCGCCGGCGCGTCAGCACAGATTGCCGGCGTCGCGTCGCTCGACGCCGCCTCAGCGGGTGGTGACCACGTCCGGCGTGCTGACGTCGTAGTGCGAGACCGGCCGCAGCTTCAGCAGCGCCTGCAGGGCCGCAGACTTTCTCCCGGCGTCTCGGGTGTCCCCCCAGGCGACCACGGCACCACCGCGCAAGGTCAACGACACCGCTGTCGGCGACGGTGCAGCCACCGTCCGGACCTGCCCCGCCAGCTCACGAGGAAGTTCACTGACCACGGTCAGCGCCGCGGCCGTCACGGGGTCGTGCGGGTCGGCGGCGGCAACATCGAGGACCGGTACGCCGGGTGGCGCGGCTGGCGCCGAACCGAAGACCACGCCGATGCGGTCCACCAGCGCCACGCCGCCCCCCGGTAGCACCAGCACCGCCGCCGGCTGGCGCTCGGTGACCCGCAACCGCAGCGTGGCCGGCCAACGCCGCTGGACAGCAACGGCGGCCACCGGCGGCAGCTCGCCGACCCGGCGGCGAACGCCCGCGGTGTCCACCCGCAGCAGCGGCACACCGGTCCGCACGGCCGCCGCGGCCCGCACCTGCGCTGGCGAGACCTGCCGCGCGCCGGCGACCTCGACCCGGCGTACCGCCAGCAGCGGTGCAAAGGTCAGCAGCCAGCCGATGGTGAGCACCGCCGCGACCACCGCGACGGCCAGCACCCGGCTTCGTCGGGGACCCCACTGTCGGCCCCGTCGGAAGCGCACGCTGCTCACCGGATCGCTCACCGGGCCGAAGCCCGCACCGACGCCGCGGGTTGGGCGGCGAACCGGCCGACGACTCGGACTTCGGGGACCAGCCACGGACCGCCGTTGGCGGCCACCGCCGCCCGCACCTGCGTGATCAGGTCCAGGACATCTTGGGCGCCGGTGCCCGGGGACACCACGATGAAGTTGGCGTGCTTGTCCGAGACCCGGGCACCACCGCGCCGCCGGCCCTTGCACCCGGCCGCCTCCACCAGCCGACCGGCCGAGTCGCCGTCTGGATTGGTGAACACCGACCCACAGTTGCGTTCGCGCAGCGGCTGGGTGGCGCGCCGCCAGGCCCGCAGGTTGTCTAGTCGGGCGCGGATGCGGGCCGGATCGTCCGACACCAGCCGGAACCGGGCGCCGGTCACCACCGCGCGGGGCGGCAACGCCGAGTGCCGGTAACCGAAACCGAGCGCGCTGCCCGGCTCCACCCGGACCTCACCGCCGATGGGCATCAGCTCGGCCGTGAGCAGTCGGTCGGCCACCTGGCCGCCGTGGGCGCCGGCGTTCATCCGTACGCAACCACCCACGCTGCCGGGGATGCCGGCGCCGAACTCCAGGCCGCCGAGCGACTCCTTCGCCGCCCAAGCGGCCAACGCGGGCATCGCGACCGCCGCTCCGGCGTCCACATCCACGCCGCCCCCATCCACGCCGCCCCCATCCACGCCTAGCCCCGCCGGCGTACCGCCAGCGACCCGACGGAGCTCCTTGAAGCCCCGCCCGAGCCGCAGCACCAGGCCGGGGAACCCGGCGTCCGAGATCAGCACGTTTGACCCCCGTCCGAGCACCAGCACCGGGACCTCGTCGTCGCCAGTGCCGGCCAGCGCTCGCTGCACCACTGCCAGCGCCGCCCGGTCGGTCGGCTCGACGAACCCGGCCGCCGGGCCGCCGATGCCAAAGGTCGTCAGCGGACCGAGGAGCCGGTCCTGTTCGACGGCGACCCCGCCGGCGCGAATCCGGGCGATCGTCTCCGCCACCAGTACGGGATCGGCAGTCGGCTCCCAGTACGCCGGCACCGCCGAAGCCGGCGCGGTTGCCGCCATGGCCGCCGAGGCCCGCGCCCCCGACGTCACGTCCGCTCTGCCAGCGCCGCGAGCACCTCGGGTCCCAACATCGTGACGTCGCCGGCGCCGAGGGTGAGCACTAGGTCCCCCGGTTGGGTCCGCTCCACCAGTCGGGCCGGCACCGCCGAGAACGACGGCTCGAGTAAGACCTGACCGCCGGGCAGTGGCACCGCCGCCGCCACCGCCGCTCCGGTCGCGCCCGGCACCGGGTCCTCGCCGGCGGAGTACACCTCCAGCACGACCACCTCGTCGGCCAGCCCGAGAGCCTGCCCGAGCTCCGCTCCGAGGGCCGCCGTCCGGCTGTACCGGTGCGGCTGGAAGGCGACCACCAGTCGGCCACCGTCGGCCACCTCGCGGGCGGCCCGCAGCGTGGCCGTGATCTCGGTCGGATGGTGCGCGTAGTCGTCGAAGACCCGCACTCCCGCGGCCGCGCCCTTGAGCTCAAACCGCCGCCGCACGCCGCGATAGGCGGCCAGCCCCGCGCGCAGGTCCTCGACCGGCAGCCCCAGCGCCAGGCCGGCGGTCAACGCGGCCGCCGCGTTCAGGGCGTTGTGCCGGCCGGGGACCTCCAGCCGGATCTCCCCAAGCCGGCGGCCGCGCAGTACTGCCTCGAACCGCGACCCGAAACCCGCCAGCGTCAGGTCGGCCACCCGCAGGTCGGCGTCGTCGGCCTCCCCGTAGGTGTGGACCGGCGCCGGCGCGCTACCGGCGAGCGCCCGGGCGCCCGGATCGTCCGCGCACAGCACGACGAAGCCGGCCGGGGGGACCAAGCCAACGAACTGCGCGAAGACCCGCTCCACCGCGGCCAGGTCGGCGTAGTGGTCGAGGTGCTCGCCCTCGACATTGGTCACGATCGCGGCGTACGGCGAGAGCAGCAGGAAGGAGCCGTCGCTTTCGTCCGCCTCGGCGATAAACAGCTCACCGCTGCCGTGGTGGGCGTTGGAACCGGCCTCGTTCAGGTCACCGCCGATCGCGAACGACGGGTCCACCCCGCAGCGCTGCAGGGCCACGGTGAGCATCGACGTCGTGGTGGTCTTGCCGTGGGTGCCGGCCACGGCCACGCCGCGGCGCCCGGCCATCACCGCGGCCAGCGCCTTCGCCCTCGGCAGCACTCGCAGCCCTCGCTGGCGGGCCGCCGCGAGCTCCGGGTTGGACTCCCGGATAGCGCTGGAGACCACCACGGTGTCGGCCGCGCCGAGGTGGTCGGCGGCGTGACCGACAAAGATCTCACCACCGAGGGCCCGGAGCGCCGCCAGGGCGCGCGAGTCCTTCGCGTCGCTGCCGGAGACCGGCGTGCCCCGGGCCAGCAGGATCCGGGCCAGCCCGCTCATCCCGGCCCCGCCGACACCGATCAGGTGCACCCGCCCGAGGGCAACTCGGGGACCCGTCGGCTCGGGGCTGTCCAGCCCGGGTTCCCTCCCTGAGCCGTGCGCGCTCCTCACCTGATCAGTCTCCCCCATCGCCCGATGTCGCCCCCAGCGGCGGTCGAGTGGCTGGGGTCGGCGATCGGCTTCGCCCCGGCAGCCGCCGTCCGCACCATCGCGGCGAGCGCCACGTCACCGTCCCGCCGGCCGAAGCGGGCCGCCGCAGCGCTCATCCGCCCGAGTCGCTCGGAGTCAGTGACCAGCGGCAGCACGTGCGTGGCCACCCAGGCGGCGGCCAGCGCAGCGTCGGCGACCTCGAGCCCGCCGCCGGCGGCCACCACGGCCGCGGCGTTGAGCCGCTGCTCGCCGTTGCCCACCGGCAGTGGCACGTACACCGCCGGCAGACCGACCGCGGTCAGTTCCGCACACGTCAGTGCGCCCGCCCGGCACAGCGCCAGGTCGGCCACGGCGTAGGCCAGCTCCATCCGGTCCAGGTACGGCACGACGACATAGGCCGGCCCCCCGGCAACGGGCGGCGGCAGCGCCGCGGACACTGAAGCGGCGTTGGCCGGGCCGGTGACGTGCAGCACCTGGACACCGGCCGCAGCCAGCGCTGGCGCGGCGGCGGTTGCCGCGGCGTTCAGCGACCGCGCCCCCTGCGAGCCACCGAAGACCAGCAGCGTCGGCAGCTCCGGCGCCAACCCAAGCTCCGCGCGCGCCGCCGGCCGTAGCGCCGCCCGGTCCAGCGTCGCGACCACGGGGCGCAGCGGAACGCCGACCACCCGGGCGTGCGGCCAGGCAATGCCCTCGTTGGCAACCCCGACGTACGGCGTCAACCGGGCCCCCACCCGGTTGGCCAAGCCCGGCCGGGCGTTGGCCTCGTGCACGACGATCGGGATACCGCGGCGGCGAGCGGCCAGGTAGGCGGGGAACGCGACGTAGCCACCGAACCCGACCAGCACGTCGGCGCGCACCTCGGCCAACACCCGCCCGGCGGCGCGCACGGCACTTGCTGCCCGCGCGGGCACCACCAGCAGGCCCGGCGTCAGCCGTCGCGGCAGCGGTACCGGTGGGATCAGCCGCAGCTCGTAGCCGCGGGCGGGCACCAGTCGGGTCTCCAGACCCCGCGCGGTGCCGAGTGCGGTGATCTTGGTGTCCGCATCCAGCCGACGTAACGCGTCGGCAAGCGCCAACGCCGGCTCGACGTGGCCGGCGGTGCCCCCACCCGCCAAGACCACCCGCAGCGCGTCGGTCGAGCTCACCGCCGGACCAGGCGGCGCCGGCGGCCTCCGGGGACCGGTGGCGTACCGGCGCGGCGCGACCGTCGCCACCGGGACAGCGGCCCGCCGGTGCGCGCTGCCAGCGCGGCCGCTGCGCCCGGCTCTGTCCGGGCGAACGATGCCAGCATGCCGACGGCGAACAGGGTGGGCAGCAGCGCCGATCCGCCAAAGGAGATCAGCGGCAGCGGGATGCCGGTGATCGGCAGCAGGCCGACGACCGCGCCCACGTTCACCACGGCCTGGCCGACCAGCCACGCAGTGACCGCGGTCGCGGCCAACCGGACGAATGGGTCAGTCGTCCGCCGAGCGGTCCGAATCCCGGCGTACGCCAGCGTGGCAAACAGCAGCAGCACCGTGAAGGTGCCCACCAGGCCCAACTCTTCGCCGATGATGGCGAAGACGTAGTCGGTGTGCGCGTTGGGCAGCCCGCCCAGCCACTTCTCCTTGCTCGCGCCCAGGCCGATCCCCCACCAACCGCCCGAGGACAGCGCGTACAGGCCTTGGATCGCCTGGAAACCGCGGCCCAGCGGGTCGGCAAAGGGGTTCAGGAAGCCGGTGAACCGCGCCATCCGGTACGGCTCGATGTAGATCAGCAATCCGGTGAGCCCGGCCACCGTCGTGCTGATCGCCGCGAACAGCCGCACCGGCGCCCCGACCACCCACAGCAGCGCCATGGTGACCAGCAGCAGGACGATCGTGGTGCCGAGGTCCGGCTCCAGCATGATCAATCCGGCCAGCAGCGCGGTCACCGGCAACAGCGGGATGACCAGGTGCTTCCACTGCCCGAGCAACCGCTGCTTGCGGGCCAGCAGGTCAGCTCCCCACAGCGCCAACGCCAGCTTGGCCAACTCGCTGGGCTGATAACTCAGCGGACCCATTTCGATCCAGCGGGTGGCGCCGTCGACGTTGCGCCCCACGCCCGGGACCAGCACGGCAACCAGGCCGAGCACCGAGAACAGCATCAGCGGATAGCCCAGCCAGCGATAGGTCCGCACCGGCAGCCAGCGCGCCAGCGCCAACGCTGGCAGGCCGAGCGCCACCCACTGGGCCTGCGTGACCAACACGGTGTAGGAGGAACCGCTGCGGGCGTAGGAGCGGACGCTGGAGGCAGAGAAGACCATGGTCAGGCCAATGATCACCAAGGCGGCGGCGCAACCGAGCACGAGGTAGTACGACGTCAGCGGCCGGCGCAAGACCGGCAGCCGGTCCGGCGCGGCCGGCTGCGGCGCGGACCCGCTGGCGAGCCGACGGTCGGTGGTGGTGGCGCTCACCGCGCCGACCCGGACACCGTGTTGACCGCCGCCGCGAACGCGTCCCCGCGCGCGGCGTAGTTGGCGAACATGTCCATCGAGGCAGCGGCCGGCGCCAGCAGAACGGTGTCGCCGGGCTGGGCCAGCCGAGCCGCCTGCCGTACGACGTCGCCCATGGCCCCAGTGTCGGTGCGCGCCACCTCGACGACCGGGATTGCCGGGGCGTGTCGCGTCAGCGCGTCGCGAATCTCGGCCCGGCAGCTGCCCATCAGTACGGCGGCCCGCAACCGCTCGCGCGCCGCCAGCACCAGCTCGTCGAAGCTCAGCCCCTTGCCCAGACCGCCGGCCACCCAGACCACCGACGGGTACGCCGCCAGCGACGCCGCCGCCGCGTGCGGGTTGGTGGCCTTGGAGTCGTCGACGTAGCTAACCTGGTCGACGACTGCCACCAGCGCGTTGCGGTGCGGGTCCGGCGTGAAGCCGCGCAGGCCGGCGCGCACAGCGTCGGCGAGCACGCCGTACGCCCGGGCCAGGGCCGCGGCGGCCAGCGCGTTGGCAATGTTGGGTGGCCCCGCCGGCCGGACGTCGGCGGCGGCGGCCAGGTCGACGCCGGTCTGGTCGACGCCGGTCTGGTCGGCCGCAGCGGCATCCGGACCGAACGCCCGGTCGACCAGCCGGCCGGCGACCACCCCGAGCTGACCCGGGCCCGGCTCGGCGAGGGTGAACGACACCTGCCGGCCGGGGGCGGCTGTCAGCGCCTGCGCCGTGGGCGGGTCGTCGGCGTTGCCGATGGCCACGGTCTGGCCCCCGGCCCAGATCTTGGCCTTCGCCTCCTGGTAGGCCGCCACCGAGCCGTGCCAGTCCAGGTGGTCGTCGGCCAGGTTGAGCACCGCCGCGGCGAACGGGCGCAGCGAGGCTGACCAGTGCAGCTGGAAGCTGGACAGCTCGACCGCAAGCACGTCGTACGGCGGGTCCGCCAGCACCGCGGCCAGCAGCGGGGTGCCGACGTTGCCGACCGCCACCGCACGCCGACCGGCGGCGGTCAGGATGGCGGTGAGCATCCGCACGGTGGTGGTCTTGCCGTTGGTCCCGGTGAGCGCCAGCCAGGGCGCGGCGTGACCGGCTGCCGCGGCCGGCCGCAGCCGCCAGGCCAGCTCGACCTCCCCCCAGACCGGGATGCCGGCGGCCGCGGCCGAGCGCAGCAGCGGTGCCTGCGGTCGCCACCCGGGCGAGGTCACGACCAGCGTCGCGCCGGCCGGTGGCGCGGCGGTGGCGGCCGGGCCGAGCCGCACCGTGGCCCCCAGCGCGGCCAGCGCGGCCGCCCGGGTCGCCAGCTCGGCAGCGTCCGAGCCGTCGACCACGCTGACCCGGGCGCCCAACCGCAGCAGCGTCTCCGCCGCGGCGACCCCGGAGATCCCCAGCCCGGCCACGCACACCGACCGGCCCTCCCAGCCGCCCTCGGGTGGTCCGCCGTTCACCCGATCGCCCCGTGGGAGAGGAACTCGGCGTAGAAGACGCCCAGGCCGAAGGCGACGGCGAGGCCGGCCACGATCCAGAACCGGACGATGACGGTGTTCTCCACCCACCCGGCCAGCTCGAAGTGGTGGTGGATCGGCGCCATGTTGAACAATCTGCGGCGCGATAGCTTGAAGCCAGCCACCTGCAAGATCACCGAAACCGTCTCGATCACGAACAGCCCACCGAGGACGACCAGCAGCAGCTGCGTGCGGGTGACGATGGCGATCCCGGCCAGCGCCCCGCCGATCGCGAGCGAGCCAGTGTCGCCCATGAAGATCTTCGCTGGGGAGGCGTTCCACCACAGGAAGCCGAAGCAGGCCCCCATGGCGGCAGCCGCGACGATCGAGACGTCGAGCGGATCCCGCGCGGTGTAGCAGCCGGCCGCGGACGCGCCAGCCAGCGCGCAGCTGTTGCCGAACTGCCAGAAGGCGATGACCACGTAGGCCATGAACACCATCACCGCGGCACCGGAGGCCAGCCCGTCCAGGCCATCGGTCAGGTTCACCCCGTTCGCGGTTGCGGCGATCATGACGTACGCCCAGATCACGAACAGGGTGGACCCGACGGCGCCAGCGGCGAACACGACGTTGCTGTCCCGCACGAACGAGACGGTCCGGGAGGCCGGCGTCAGTCCGGAGTGGTTGCGAAAGCCCAGCGCCAGCACGGCGAACGCGATCGACACCACCGACTGCCCCGCCAGCTTTGCCCTCGACTTCAGCCCGAGGCTGCGCTGTTTGACGATCTTGATGTAGTCGTCCAGGAAGCCCACCAGACCCAGCCCCGTCATCAGGAACAGCACCAGCAGCGCGGACGCGGTGGGGCCGCGACCAGGACCCGGGCTCGCCACGTGGGCGGCGGCGTAACCCACCAGGGTGGCCGCGATGATGACCATGCCCCCCATCGTCGGCGTACCGCGCTTGGTGTGGTGCGACGTCGGCCCGTCGGCGCGGATCTCCTGGCCGTATCCGCGGCGGCGCAGCACCCGGATGGCGGCCGGAGTGACGACGATGGACAGCAGCAACGAGGTCAGGGCGGCAACGAGGACGGACCTCACGGGCGACCCACCGGCGCTGCCCCGAGGCCAACCGTCGGCGGCCAGTCGGCCAACAGAGCGGTGGCCACTCGCTCCAGGCCGGCAGCCCGGGAGGCCTTGACCAAGACGACGTCCCCCGGCTCCAGCTCGGCGCGCAGGAGTGCGAGGGCGGCGGCGGCATCGGGGACAGCCACCGACTCGTTCGCCCAGGACCCCTCCAGCGCCGCGCCGGCGTGGATCAGTCGCGCCTGCGGGCCGACGGCCACCAACCGAGAGACGTTCAGCCGGACGGCCAGCCGGCCGAGCGCATCGTGTTCGGCCGCGGCGGCGTCGCCGAGCTCCCCCATCGCCCCCAACACCGCCCAGGTACGCCGCGCACCGCCGGTCGACATCGCGGCCAGCGCCTTGAGCGCGGCCCGCATCGACTCCGGGTTGGCGTTGTAGGCGTCGTTGACGACGGTGACCCCGTCCGCCCGCTCGGCCACCTCCATCCGCCACCGGCTGACTGGCGCGGCGGTGGCCAGCGCGCTCGCGACCTCCGTGGCCGGCATCCCCACGGCCAGCGCGACGGCGGCGGCCGCCAGGGCGTTGTCGACCTGGTGCTCGCCGTACAGCTGGAGCTGCACGCGGGCCGCAAACTCCGCGGTGGCGAGGGTGAAGCTGGCCCGACCCGCGGCATCCAGCACCACGTCGTCGGCGCGGACGTCGGTGGCAGCGCTCCGGCCGACCCGCAGCACCCGGGCGGCGGTGCGGCTGGCCATGGCCGCGACCTGCGGGTCGTCGGCGTTGAGCACCGCCAGCCCGTCGGCGGGCAGCGCTTCGACCAGCTCGGCCTTCGCCCGGGCGATCGCCTCCCGGCTGCCAAACTCGCCCAGGTGCGCGCTGCCGACGTTGAGCACGACGGCGATGTCCGGCGGCGCGATCCGGGCCAGCCGGGTGAGGTGGCCCAGGCCGCGGGCACTGCACTCCAGCACCAGGAACCGGGTGTCTGCCTCGGCCCGCAGCACGGTGAGCGGATGGCCCAGGTCGTTGTTATAAGAGCCGGCCGCGGCCACGGTCGGGCCGAGCCGGCACAGCATCCCGGCCAGCAGGTCCTTGGTCGAGGTCTTGCCGCTGGAGCCGGTGATGCCGATGACCGTCGTACCCGGGAGCCGGCCGAGCACCGCCCTAGCCAGCCGGCCGAGCGCAGCCACCACGCCCGCATCGCCGTCGTCGACGACGACGGCCGGTACGCCGACGGGCCGGGCCGCCAGCACCCCGACCGCACCGGCGGCGACCGCGGCGGCGGCAAAGTCGTGGCCGTCGACCCGGGTCCCGGCCAGCGCGACGAACAGGGCACCGCGAGGGACCGCGCGGGAGTCGATGGTGACGGCGGTGACCGGCGTCACGGGAACTTCGACGGCGTCGAGCCGCCCGGTCACCGCCTGCGCCACCTCCGCCAGGGACAGCGCGATCACGAGCGCGAACCGGCCGAGCGCAGGGCGCCGCGCAGCACCTCGCGGTCGTCGAAGGGGGTCACTACGCCGCCGTACTCCTGGCCGGTCTCGTGCCCCTTGCCGGCGACGACGAGCACGTCCCCGGCCCCGGCGCGAGCCACCGCCAGCGCGATCGCGGCCGCGCGGTCCGGCTCGACCACCACCTCGGCCCGCTCGGCGGCGGCAACGTCGCGGGCGCCGGCGGTCATCGCCGCCAGGATGGACAGCGGGTCCTCGGAGCGCGGGTTGTCGCTGGTGAGCACGGCCAGGTCGGCCGCTCGGGCAACGGCAGCCCCCATCTGCGGGCGCTTGCCGGCGTCCCGGTCGCCACCACAGCCCAGCACCACCAGGACCCGGCCGACCGGCGCGGCGGCGCGGACCTCAGCCAGCAACCGGGCCACCGCCGCCGGCGTATGCGCGTAGTCGACCAAGGCCACAAACGGCTGGCCGGCGTCGACCCGCTCCATCCGGCCGGGCACTCCGGCCAGTGCCCCGACCCCCGCGGCCGCATCCGCCAGGGGAACCCCGGCGGCGGCCAGGGTGGCCACTGCGGACAGGCCGTTGGCCACGTTGACAGCGCCGGGCAGCTGGAGGGACACCGAGATCTCGCCGACCGGTCCGCGCACGGTGAACGTGCTCCCGGTCAACCCGGCCTGGACGGCGGTCGTCGTCCAAGCCGCCCCGCCGACAGCGGTGGTCGAGCAGGTCTGCACCGGCAGCCTCGTCTCCCGCGCCAACCGCTGCCCGTAGCCGTCGTCCACAGTGATCACCGCGCGAGCGGCCCGGTCCGGGGTGAACAACGACGCCTTGGCGGCGTAGTAGTGCGCCATGTCGGCGTGGAAGTCCAAGTGGTCCTGGGAAAGGTTGGTGAAAACCGCCACGGCGAACCGGATGCCGTCCACCCGGCCCAGCGCCAGCGCGTGGCTGGACACCTCCATCGCCACCGCGGTCACGCCACGCTCGCGCATCACCGCCAGCAGCGCCTGCAGCTCAGGCGCCTCCGGGGTGGTGCGGACGCTGGGCACCACGGTGCCCGCGATGTGGGTTTCGATCGTGCCTACCAGGCCGGTGACGTGTCCCGCGGCGCGCAGGCCAGAGTCCAGCAGGTACGCCGTGGTGGTCTTGCCGTTGGTGCCGGTGACTCCGAGAACGGCCAGGTCGCGAGCTGGGTCGTCGTACGCCCAGACCGACACGGCCCCGAGTACGGCGCGCGGGTCGGGCACGACGGCGACCGGCAGCCCGGTGGCCGCCGCTGGGATGGCGCCCACCGGATCGGTGAGCACGGCGACCGCTCCGCCGGCGGCGGCCTGGGCCGCGAAGTCGGCGCCGTGACTGTGCGCCCCGGGCAGCGCGGCGTACAGGTCCCCGGGGCGCACCATTCGCGAGTTCAACGTCGCTCCGGTCACGGTCCGTCCCGCCGGCGCGGGACCCGCCCACCGGGCCTGGGGCAGCACGGCGGCCAGTCCGGCCAGCGGCTGTCGGCGGGACTGCGCCGGGCGCACCTGGGCAACGGGCAGGGACGCGGACACGATGGGGAGGTTACCGGTCAGTCCGTCGTCAGCTTCGCGGTCGGGGCAGCCGTGCCGGTGGGCGGAATCTGCCGTGCCTGCAGGGCGAACGCCATCACGTCGTGGAACACCGGAGCGGCCAGGGTGCCACCAAAGTGGCCGTTCTGCGGGTCCTGCAGCACCACCGCGACGACCAGCTGCGGGTTGTCCGCCGGCGCCATCCCAACAAAGGAGGCGGTGTAGCCGCGGTAGCAGCCGCACGTCGGGTCGACCCGCTGCGACGTACCGGTCTTGCCGGCGACCCGGAAGCCGTCAATGCGCGCCTCCGGGGCCGTCCCCTCGTTGGAGGTGACCGCCTCCAGCATGGTCCGCAGCTCCTGGGCGGTCTTCGGGCTGACAACCGTCGTCCGCCCGGGTGCCGGCGTGGGACTCAGCCGGCCGTCGCTGCCGATCGTGTCGCGCACCACCCTGGGGGGCACCCGGACGCCGTCGTTGGCCACTGTCGCGTACACCGAGGCCATCTGCAGCGCGTTGACCGACACCCCTTGACCGAAGGCGATGGTCGCGGCCTGAGTTCCCGACCACTTGTCCGGCGGAGGCAGGATGCCGGCGCTCTCCCCGGCCAGGCCAGCGCCCGAGGACTGGCCGAAGCCGAAGCCGCGCAGCGCGTCGTACAGCTTGGTCTTGCCCAGCTGCTGGGCCACCAGCACGGTGCCGATGTTGGACGACTTCGCCAGTACGCCGGTGAAGGTCAGGTGCTCGACCCCGTGCTCCTCGGCGTCGTGGAAGACCCGGTCGTACACCGCCAACGTCGGCGGAACGGTGACCGGCGTGTCCGGTGTGACCACGCCCGCCTCCAGCGCGGCCGCGGCGGTGATGACCTTGTTCACGCTGCCCGGCTCGTATACCTCGCTGACAGCCGGGTCACCGCGCGCCGCCTCCGGCGCCGCGCCCTGCTGGTCGGGGTCGAAGGTCGGCGCGCCGGCCAGCGCCAGCACCTCACCGGTGTGCGGGTCCATCACGATCACCGACCCGCTGCGGGACCCGGTCGCCTGGACCTGGGCAACCAGCGCCTGCTGGGCCTGCCACTGGATGTCGCGGTCCAGCGTCAACTGCAGCGAGCTGCCCGGGACCGGCGGGGTGCCGGAGTGCTCGCCGGAGGGGATCTGGCGTCCGGCCGGGTCGACCTCCATGGTCTCCCGGCCGCTCTTGCCCGCCAGCACCCCGTCGAAGGTCGCCTCCAGGCCACCGAGGCCGTTGCCGTCCTGGCCGGTGAACCCGATCACGTTCGCGGCCAGGTCGGCGCCTGGGTGCACGCGCTTGGTCTCCGAAAGGCTGCCGATGCCGGGCAGACCGAGACTGAGCACCCGGTCTACCTGATCGGCTTCCAGGCCGCGGCCGAGGTAGACGAACCGCCCGGGCCGGCGCAGCTTCTCCTCCATCGCCGCCGGGTCCCCGCCGAGCAGGGCGGTGATCCGCGCTGCCGTCGCGGGCGGGTCGACGACCAGCATCGGGTCGGCGAACAGCGCCCGGGCCGGGACGGTGCCGGCCAGCCGGTTGCCGTTGCGGTCCAGGATCTCCCCGCGAGGGGCCGGCATGGCCACCGTGCGCAGCCGCTGTTTCGCTGCCTGGGCGGCGTACGCCGGGGCGTCCAGGCCCTGCAGCTGCACCAGCCGACCGGCGAGCACGACCAGCACGGTGAGCGCGGCCGCCAGCGCGACATGCAGCCGGCGACTCGGCCGGCCCAGCCGGACCCGACTCCGGCGAAGCGACCGGGGGGCGGCGGGGGGCGTCCGCCGCGCCGTCGGCGCCGTCGGCCGGGCAGCCACTCGCGACCGCTCCCGAGTGCCCACCGAGGAGGTCACGGGACGCTTGCCGGTGTGCCGGGGGCACCCACGGTCGGAGCCAAGATCCCCGCCGCACCCTCCGCCGGCCCGGTCGCCGGGGCTGGGTCGGCCGGGGCCGCGGATGCTGGTGCTGACGCGGTGGTGTCCGGGGACGCCGGGGTGGCGATGTGCGGCGTGGATGATCCCGACGGCGCGCCCAGCACGGCCCCGTCCGGCAGCCGGATGAACAGCGGGTTGGCGTTCGGGACCATGCCGAGGTCCCGAGCCCGCTGCGCCAGCTGGCCGGGGGCCTCGGCGGCCTCCACCGCCCGCTGCATCTCCTGCTCCCGCTGGCTGAGCACGGCGCCGCGCTTGGTCAGGTCGCTAACGGTGAAGGAGTCCTGCGATCGGGCGGTGTTGAGCAACAGCAGCCCGACCAGCGCCCCGGCGAGCAGGCCGAGGATGAGGACGACGAACGGCGCCCGGCGGGCGGCCGGCGCCCCGGTCGGCACCAACCGCAGCGGCGGCCGAGCTTCCCGCGCCGGGGGACCGGACGGATGGGCGCCGGCGCGGGGGCGAGGCGCGCCCGTGGGCGCCGGCTGCGCGGTCACGCCGCCTCCCGGATGCGCTCGGCGGCCCGCAGCCGCACCGATGCGGCCCGCGAGTTGGCCGCCACCTCGGCCGCCGAGGCCTGCTCCGCGCCCCGGGTTAGCTGCCGAAGCTCCGGGCGCAGTTCGGGCGGCACGACCGGCATGTCGGGAGGTGCCTGGCTGGTCGCGCCGGCGGCCAAAATCCGCTTCACCAGTCGGTCCTCCAGGGACTGGTAGGCCAGCACGACGATCCGGCCGCCGACAGCGAGCGCGGCGACGGCGGCGGGCAGGGCCCGTGCCAACGCCCCGAGTTCGTCGTTGACCTCAATCCGCAACGCCTGGAAGGTGCGCTTGGCCGGATGCCCCCCGGTCCGCCGGGTAGCGGCCGGGATGGCGTTACGCACGAGCTCGGCCAGCCGGGCGGTGGAGTGCAGCGGGGCGCGGGTGCGCTCCCGGACGATGGCGGCGGCGATCCGGCGAGCGAACCGCTCCTCGCCGTACCCGCTCAGCACCCGGGCCAGCTCGGCAACGGAGTAGGAGTTGAGCACGTCGGCCGCGGTCTGCCCGCGCGAACGGTCCATCCGCATGTCCAGCGATGCGTCCACGGCATAGGCAAACCCCCGCGCGGGGGTGTCCAGTTGGAGGGAGGACACGCCCAGGTCGAACAGCACGCCGTTCACCCGGGCGACACCGAGATCGGCCAGCACCCGCGGCAGCTCGTCGTACACCGCTGGCACCAGCATGGTGCGCTCGGCGTACGGCGCCAGCCGGGCGGCGCTGCGTGCCAGCGCGTCGCGATCGCGGTCCAGGCCGACCAGCCGCAGCCTCGGATGCTGGGCGAGCAGGGCCTCGGCGTGGCCGCCCAGGCCGATCGTAGCGTCCACCACGAGCGCGGCCGGGCCAGCCAGCGCCGGCGCCAACAGGGTCAGCACCCGACCAAGCAGCACCGGGATGTGCTCCGCGGCCGGAGCCGGCCCGCCGGGCGGAGTCATCGACGGCATCTCGACCCTTCCTGCCGGCCGGGACCGGTCACAAGCGGTGGCGTCGTCTCGGCTCACGGACCAGGGACGTTGGTGGGCGAATGTCGGGCGAACGCGAAGGCCAGGTCCCCGCCCACTCCCCCACCTGGCGCCGGGGAAGGTGCGCCAGCTGGGCTGGAGCGGGTGGAAGCCTGGCAGCACCTTCGCGTGGGCCGCCGTCACAGCACTCCGGGCACCACCTCCTCGGCCTGAGCGGCGAAGGCTTCCTCGTGCTCGCCGAGGTAGGACTCCCAGGACGCGGTGTCCCAGATCTCGATCCGGTCGTTGGCGCCGATGACCGTGCAGTCGCGGGTCAGCCGGGCGTAGGTCCGCAGCGTGGCCGGCACACTCACCCGGCCCTGCCGGTCGGGCACCTGATCCGTCGCCGCGGCAAAGAAGACCCGGCCGTAGTCGCGCACCGTTTTGGCCGTGAGCGGCGCGGACTGCAGCGCTGCCGCCCGACGGGCGAACTCCTCGGTGGAGAACACGTAGAGGCAGTGCTCCTGCCCCTTTGTGATCACGAGCCCCTCCGCGAGCTGGTCTCGAAACTTGGCCGGCAGGAACAGCCGCCCCTTGTCGTCGAGCCGGGGGGAGTAGGTGCCCAGGAACACGGCCCCACCCCTCCGCGACCGGGGCGTCGTTCGCACCCGACCGGCGTTGGCGCTCCACTTCGCTCCACATTACCCCACTGCGCCCCACCGTCAACGGCAACGAGAAGTCCCACAACGCAAAAGGCCCCGCCGACCGGGTCGGCGGGGCGAGAACGGTGAGCTGGGTGCACAACGGCGGCAGGCTCCAGCGTTCGGGCATCGGCGTTAGCACACACCACCGCGCCGACGATGTCCCGTAGGCACGCGGCTGTCGGCGCGTCCGAGTCGCGTCGGCGTACACCGATGGATGGCGCCCGACCGGCGGACTCGGGCGCCGACCAGGCGCCGTACTACGCCGATGTTGAGCGCAGTCGATGCTGAGCGCACGTGCGGATCAGCCGCGGTGATCCCACGGGCGCGCGAGCGGGGCGCGGAGGGACGCGCGAGGGACGTGGTGACGAGCGGAGGGAGCGCGGGCGGGGCGGGTGGAGCGCTGGGCAACGGTCAGCCGAGGGCGTTCTCGTTCGCCAGCATCTCGTCGTTACCGGAGTCGTCCTCGCCGGTGTCCGCCCACTCCAGGTACGCCTGCCGGTGCTCCAGGGTGGTGAGTTCGGTGACGAGCTCGTGCAGGTCGGGTCCAGACAGACGGCTCGCCGCGTCGTACAACGCGGCCACCTCGGAGGGCTCTGGCTCGGTCATTACCACTCTCTTCTGGCAGCGTGGATGCGGATGCGGATGCGGAGGAAGTTCGCCCAGGATACCGAGCGGGTCGGGCGGCAGCCGGCCAGCCACGGGTGAAGTCCCAGACGTGGCAGCAGCCCGACGGCCAGGGCTGACGGTCGACAAGGGCCTCAGCCGGTCTGCAGGGGAGCGTAGACGGCATGCAGCCACAGGTCGGCGAGGCCGTCGACGAGCCGCTGCGGGGTGGCGCGGAAGTCGGGCGTGCCCGACACCCCACCGAGCGCGGTCGACTGCTCGACCATGACCGCCAGCGCCGTGGCGGCCACGCCGACGTCCAGGCTCGGCCTGGCCAGCCCAGCGTCCACCGCGGCTGTCAGGCTGGTCCGGATCCGGGTCACGAACTGCGCGCGGACCTCGTCCTTCAGCGCCGCCAATGCCGGCTCGCTGGGCGCCGCACTGGCCCAGATCTCGCGGATGTCCCGGTCGGCGTCGGCCAGGGCTACGAACCCAGCGATCACTCGGTGGACGTCGGCCCGGACGTCTCCCCCGGTCCAGCTCCCATCGGCCAACACATAGAGGGCGGCAGCGTGCCGACGTACCAACGCTTCTAGGATGGCGGCCTTGTTGGCGTAGTAGGCGTAGAAGGTGCCGTGGCCGACGCCGGCGACCCGGCAGACGTCCTCCACTCGCGCCCGGTTCCAGCCCACGCCGCGAAACGCGCTGCGGGCGGCGTCGAGCAGCCGAGCTCGCGTCCGGTCCCCCCTCGTCGTCCGGCCGAACCCGACCTCGGGTGGGCCGACCAGCGTGCGGCCGGTTCCCGTCGACTCGGTGGCAACCGGATACGGCGGGGGCGGGTCGGCGAGCGCCAGCCGCAGAGCCTCACCCGCGCCCCCGTCAACGCCCACCCAAGGGGCCTGCTCCGGCACGGCTGGCGGCTGCTGCGCAGCGTCTCCGGTCGTCGCAGCGTCTCTAGCCGTCGCAGCGTCTCCGGTCGTTGCAGCGCCTCTAGCCGTCGCAGCGCTTCTAGCCGTCGCAGCGTCTCTAGCCGTCGCAGCGTCTCTAGCCGTTGACGTGTCTCCGGTCGTCGACGTCATGGCGTCAGTCTGCCAAACGGCCTTTGCCGGCCCGATGCCAGCCGGGTACCGCTGCGATCTGCTCGGACGCGCGCACCCCCGGCGCGATGGCACACTTTCCGCAGGGTACGGCGGAGGTCCACGGCACCGAAGTGGGCGAAGGAGGCCCAGTGGCACGTCCCACGGTGAGTGAAGGCTCCGGCCCGGCCGCGGCGGCGGATCGCATCCGGCCCGCGGATCCGGAAGCCGGCGCCGGCGTCGCGACGGCGAGACTCGCCGGGCTGCGGACGTCGGCGGCGGCCATCGCCGCCAACATCGAGCGAGTGATCGAGGGCAAGCCGGACATCGTCCGCCTGGCAATCGTGGTCCTGCTGGCTGAAGGCCACCTGCTCATTGAAGACGTGCCCGGCGTCGGCAAGACCATGTTGGCCAAGGCGCTGGCCCGCTCCATCGACTGCTCGGTGAAGCGGGTGCAGTTCACCCCCGACCTGCTGCCCAGCGACCTGACCGGGGTCAGCGTCTACAACCCGGACACCCGCGACTTCGAGTTCAAGCCGGGCGCGGTGTTCGCCAACATCGTGGTCGGCGACGAGATCAACCGGGCGTCCCCGAAGACCCAGGCCGCGCTGCTGGAGTGCATGGAGGAACGCCAGGTCACCGTCGACGGCGTGACCTATGAGCTCGGTACGCCGTTTATGGTGATCGCCACCCAGAACCCGATCGAGATGGAAGGCACCTATCCCCTGCCGGAGGCCCAGCGGGACCGGTTCACCGCGCGGATCTCCATGGGCTACCCGGCCGCGCAGGCCGAGCTCGACATGCTCGACACCCACGGGACGGTCTCGGCGCTCGACGACATCGAGCCGGTGGCGGACGCCCTCGAGGTGGCGGGGCTGGTCGATGCCGCCCGCGGGGTGCACGTCTCCGACCCGGTCCGCCGTTACGTGATCGACCTGGTCACCGCGACCCGGACGTCAGCGGAGCTTCGCCTGGGTGCGTCTCCGCGGGCCACCCTGCAGCTGGTGCGCACGGCCCGGGCCTTCGCCGCCCTGGACGGCCGCGACTTCGCGCTGC
The DNA here is from genome assembly GCA_017882835.1 of Frankiaceae bacterium. Classification (GTDB taxonomy): domain Bacteria; phylum Actinomycetota; class Actinomycetes; order JADGOU01; family JADGOU01; genus JADGOU01. The sequence continues at coordinate 22,969 of JADGOU010000001.1, forward strand.
CCGACGACGTCCAGGCGCTGGCCGAGCCGGTGCTCGCGCACCGCTTGCTGCCGACCGCCGAGGCCCAGATCGGGCGTCGATCGCCGGCGGCCGTGCTGGCCGACATCGTCGCCCGGCTCCCGGTGCCGTCCGACCGCGCGGGCGCAGCGCGGCCGACCCTGCGCCGCCGGAGCTGAGGTGCTCGCCGGACTGCAGGGGCTGACCGTGCGCGGCCGGTGCTTCCTGGCCGCCGGGGTCACCTGCGCCCTGTGCGGCCTGGCCCTGCGGGAACGCGACCCGGTCCGGGTCGGCGTCCTGCTCGCCGCGCTCCCCCTGGTAGCGGTGGCGTTGGTCACCCGCACCCGCTACCGGCTGGCCTGCGCCCGCCGGCTGGAGCCGGCGCGGGTGGCCGTCGGCCGGACGGCGACCGTCGTACTGCGCCTGGACAACGTCTCCCGACTGGCCAGCGGAGTCCTGCGCCTGCAGGACTCGCTGCCGCCGGCGCTGGGGTCGGCGCCGCGGTTCCTGCTGGATCAGGTGGAGCCGCGCGGGGTGCGGGAGGCGGGCTATCCGGTGACGCCGGCGCAGCGCGGTCGGTACGCCGTCGGCCCGCTCACCGTCTGGCTGACCGACCCATTTGGGCTGTGCGAGCTGCCGCGCAGCTTTGCGACGGTGGACGGTCTGGTGGTCACGCCCCGGGTGTGGTCGCTGCCACCGGTACGGCTCGGCGGGGAGTGGACCGGCGGCGGCGAGGCCTCGGCCCGGTCGATGGCCAGCGCCGGCGAGGACGACGCCGCCACGCGGGAGTACCGCCAGGGCGACGACCTGCGCAAGGTGCACTGGCGCTCTACCGCGCACCGCGGGGAGATGATGGTGCGCCGGGAGGAGCGGCCGTGGCAGAGCCGGGCCGCGGTGCTGCTCGACACCCGCGCCCGGGCGCACCGTGGCGTAGGGGTGGACTCCTCCTTCGAGTGGGCGGTCTCCGCCGCGGCCAGTATCGGCCTGCACCTGGCCGGCGGCGGCTATCACCTGCGTCTGGTGGAGGACACCGGTGACGGCCTGCCGGCCAGCGCGCCGGCCGTGACGGCGACCACGTTGCTAGACCGGCTGGCCGGGCTGCAACCGTCGAACGGTCAGTCGCTGCGGCTGGCCGCCGCCCAGTTGCGGCGCTCCGGGGAAGGCCTGGTGGTCGCCGTCCTGGGTGCGCTCGATCCCGCAGATGCCCAGGCGCTGGCCCGACTCCGCCACGGCGCCGCCGCCTGCGTCGCCGTGCTGCTCGACCCGCTGGACTGGGCGGCCGGCGGCCGGCGGCGAGGCAGCGGGCGTGGTGACGGGCGTGGTGACGGGGGCGATAGCGACGAGGCGGCGGCTCGACTGCTGGCCGCGGCGGGGTGGCGGGTGCTGCGAGCCGGGCGAGGCAGCGAGCTGGCCGGGCTGTGGCCGCAGGCAGCGCCGGCGATGGTGAGCGCGCAGCCGGTACCCGCGGTGGCCAGGGGCCGGTCGTGACGCCGCCGGCACTGCCCGCTCACCGCACCCGAGTGACCGTGGCCGGTGCGGTTGCGACCGTGCTGGCGGCGACCACGCTGTCCGGGACGTTCACCTCGGCGCAGTTCCTGCCGCCGGTCGCGGTGGCGGTGGCCGTGGTGGCCGCGGTCGGGGTACTGGGCCGCCGGTGGCGGTGGCCGGCGCTAGCGGTCGCGGCAGCTCAGGTCGGCGCAGCGTCGTTCTACATCAGCTTCGTGTTCTCCCCCGGCACCCGGGTCGCGGGCGTCTTCCCCGGGACCCGCACCGTAACCGTGCTCCGGGCGCTGGTCGCCGCTGGCCGCCACGACATCGTGGCCCTGGCTGCCCCAGTTGAGACCGAGCGTGGCCTGGTCCTGCTCACGGTGGCCGGCCTGGCCGCGGTGGCGATCGCCGTAGACACCCTGGCGGCCGGGGCGCGGCGGCCCGCGCTGGCCGGGCTGCCGTTGCTCGCCGTCGTCGCCGTACCAGCCGCGGTCGTGCCGGAGGGCGTCGGCTGGCTGTCGTTCGCCCTGGCGGCGGCGGGCTACCTGGGGCTGCTGCTCGCCGACGGTCAGGACCGGACGGCCCGCTGGGGTCCGACGATCGGGTGGCGGACCAACGCGGCCACGGCGGCGTACGGCGACGGGTCGGCTGGGGCGGCCGCTCCCGCCCCACTCACCGCGGGCGGTCCAACGCCGGCCGGCCGGCTGAGTGGCCGGATCGGGGTCGCGGCGGTGGCCATGGCCGTGGTCGTGCCGGCCTTGGTTCCCGGCATGCACGGCCGGCTGGTCGGCAACGGAACCGGTGGCGCAGGCAGCGGACCGCTGGCCGCCACGACGTACAACCCGATCACCGACCTGAAAGGCCAGCTGCTGGAGTCCAAGGCGCGCGACCTGCTCAAGGTCACGACCATCGACCCCACCCCCGGCTACCTGCGGATGACCGCCCTGGACCGCTTCAGCGACGACACCTGGTCAGCGTCGCCGCTGGTAGCGCCGCCGGCCCAGCGGGTCGGCAACGGCTTGCCCGCACCGCCCGGCCTGGCCCCGGGCACCACCGTGTCGACCGCGACGGCCACCGTCACCGTGTCGGACCTGTCGGTGCCCTGGCTTCCGCTGGGCTACCCGGCGCGGAAGGTTACGGTGAGCGGGGACTGGCGCTACGACGAACGCAGCCGCACGGTCTTTTCCACCCACGCCGACACCCGCGACCTCACCTACCGGGTGACCACCACTCGGCCGGTGCCCACCGTCGGGCAGCTGGGCACCGACGAGCCGCTCGATCCCGCCCTGGACCCCTACCTGCAACTGCCGGCCGACCTGCCCCGGCTGGTCACCTCGACGGTGCGGCGAGTGACGGCCGGCGCGACCACCCGCTACGAGAAGGCCGTAGCCCTGCAGGCGTACTTCCGCAGCCCGCAGTTCAGCTACGACCTGCAGGTGCCGCAGGGCAACGGCGAGGATGCCCTGGTGGCGTTCCTCCAGAACAAGCGCGGGTTCTGCGAGCAGTTCGCCGCCGCGATGGCGGTCATGGCCCGGGTCGCCGGCATCCCGGCCCGGGTCGCCATTGGCTTCACCGCCGGGCGCCAGCTCAACCGCGACACCTGGTTGGTCACGACGCACGACGCGCATTCCTGGCCGGAACTGTTCTTTCCCGGCGTCGGGTGGCTGCAGTTCGAGCCGACGCCGACCAGCGACGGGCGGGCGGTGACCCCGGCGTACTCGGTGCCGGCTGCCGCCGCGGCACCGGACGATGGCACCGGCGCGGCGGCCGGCGCCGCGCCGGCGCCGGCGGGTGAGTCCCCGTTGCGCGGCCCGAGGCCTGACGGGGCTGGTGCCAACGCCGGCAGCGAGAGTGGATCACTGCCCAGCGACGGCGGTGGTCGGCGCCGGGGACTGGCTGGGGGCGGCGCGGTCGTCGCGATGGCGCTGTTGACTACGCCCTGGCTCAGCCGCCGGCTGGTACGGCGCCGGCGATGGGCCGCCGCGTCGTCTCCGGTCGAGCAGGCGCACGCCGCCTGGGCGGAGCTGCTGGACGACGCGGTGGACGCGGGTCGACCAGTGCCGGTGAGCCGCTCACCGCGGGCGACCGCGACCCTGCTGGTGGAACAGGTGCACTCCGCCCCCGCCCGGGCGGCGCTGCGGGCAGTCGCCGATGCCGAAGAACGGGCGCGCTACGCACCCTCAATGGCTGGCGTCGGAGATCTACGGGCGGCGGTGGCGACGATCCGGCGAGAGCTGTTCGACCCTGGCGACGATGCCGCGCGCCGGTTGGCCGTGCTCTTCCCGCGCTCGGTGATCCGACGGTCGGGGTCGCTAGCGGCCAGCATGGTGGCCGACATCCTGGACCGGCTGGACGGGCTGGCGGGGTTGCTTCGTCGCCGACTCCCCCGGCCCCGGCGGAGCTGAGGGCTGCTCGCCGACGCCTCGCCGAGTCGCCGGCCGCTGCTGGGCAGTCGCTTCGCCGACCGGTTCGCGTCAGCGGATGCTCAGCGGCCGCGATCCTCCCACCGACGACGCCACCGCTCCTCTAGCCGAACCATGAACGACGACTTCGACCGGGCCGGTTTGGGAGAGCGCGCGGGGCGAGCGCCGACGGGGCGGTTCGGCTTCGGGCTGGGGCTGGGGTGGGGCCGAGGTATCCCGGATCGGGGAGGAGCGGGCCGTTGCGCCCGGTTGTCCCCCCGCGTCCCCAGCCGCTTCCAGCTCATCAGGGCGACGAACGCGGCGAACACCATGAGCACGAAGCCGACGATGCTGATCCAGATCTGGGTGGTGACCGGCCCGACGAAGACGAGGGCGAAGCCGATCAGGAACAGCGCGATGCCCCGACGGACGCGGCGCCGCAGGTGAGTCCGCAGATCGCTGGCACGCACACTGGAGGCGAACTTCGGGTCCTCGGCGTACAACGCGCGCTCGATCTGGTCGAGCAGGCGCTGCTCGTGCTCAGAAAGTGGCACGGCGCTCCTCCCGGCGGACGGCCTCCACAGCGGCGGACCGCGGTGGTGGAAGATGGATGTGGTACCCGAGCAGGACATGCGTCGAGACCCATCTACCCCTGATGAGGATACGAGTGCGCACGGCAGCGCGAAAGGTGAACCTGAGGCTAGCGGTGGATGGCAGTCGGGTGGATCGTCATTCCGAGGACTGGAGGGGGTCGACCAAGGTCGCCGGGCGCACGGCGCCGGCGCCGAACCGGTGGGCAGCCCGGTCGGCGGCCTGCTCGGCCTCCCGCCACCCGCTGTCCCGCTCGCCCAGGATGAGCTGCCGGGGCACCCCGGCCGCGGGAGTCAGACCCTCGACCCGGACGCCGACGAGCCGCAACCGAGCCCGCTGCAAACCGAGCCCGTCGAACAACATCCGACCAGTGTCGTAGACGGTGCGGCCCACGTCCGTAGCCGAAGGCAGGGTCCGGGACCGGCTCAGCGTGGTGAAGTCGGCAAAGCGCACCTTGATGCTGACCGTGCGCCCGACCTGGCCGGTGGCCCGCAGCCGCACTGCGGTGCGCTCGGCCAGTCGAAGCAGCTCGCGGTGGATCACCGCTGGATCGTCGACATCGGTGGGGAAGGTCTCCTCGGCCCCGATGCTGCGGTCCGGCTCGTGCGGGACGACCACCCGGTCGTCGCGTCCCCAGGCCAGCGCCGCCAGGTGCCCCCCGGCCGCGGGACCCAGTGCCCGCTGCAGCGTGCAGACCGGCACGCGGGCCAGGTCGCCGACGGTGCGCAGCCCGAGCCGGAGGAGCTGCTCCTCGGTGCGCTCTCCCACCCCCCACAGCGCAGCCACGGGCAGCGGGTGCAGGAACGCGACAACATCGTCGGCCGGTACGACGAGCAGGCCGTCGGGTTTGCAGCGGGCGGACGCCAGCTTGGCGACGAACTTCGTGCTGGCGACGCCCACTGAGCAGGTGATGTCCTGCTCGTCCTGTACTCGGGCGCGGATCAGCTCGCCGATCTGCGCCGGCCGGCCGAGCCGGCGACGGGCCCCGGCGACGTCGAGGAACGCCTCGTCCAGCGACAGCGGCTCGACCAGCGGAGTGACCGCCCGGAACACCTCCATGACCCCGGCTGAGGCGTCTTGGTAGGCAGCGAAGTCGGGCGGGATCACGACCGCGGCCGGGCACAGCCGGCGAGCCCGCATCATCGGCATCGCGCTGTGCACGCCGTACGCCCGGCACTCGTAGGTAGCGGAGAGCACCACACCGCGCGACCCGGTGCCGCCGACGATGACCGGCCGCCCCCGCAGCTCCGGCCGTCGGCGCAGCTCGACACTGGCGTAGAAAGCGTCCATGTCGATGTGCAAGATGTGACAGCCGGCGTCGTCGCCCACCGGGTCGGCGCCCGGGCCGACCGGCGGGACGCGCCCGCGACTCATCCCGATCTCCGCATCTGCCCGGCAGCCAGCATCTGCCCGGCAGCCGGCATCTGCCCGGCAGCCGGCGTCACCCGGACGCCCGCGGCCGGTGGTGCGTCACGGTCGGCGAGCGAGCACGTGCAGCTGGGTGGCGACCTCGCGAAACGCCGGTCGGTCGGCGACGGCGAGCTCGAGCTCGGCCAGATGCGCCAGTGCTGCCGGGTCAGAGTCGAGCAGGTGACCGGCCACGAGCTCGGTGAAGGTCCGCACGCCGTGCACTGCCTCGACGACCAGCCCGACCTCGTCGAGCAGCGCAGTGAGATCGGCCAGGGCGAACCGACGGACCGCGCCGTCACCCGCCCCCCACCGGCCGGCCGGATCGTCGAGCGCGTGGCGCGCCTCGGTGAAGTGACCGACCAGTGCCCGGCTGAACACCACCGCGGTCCGGTTGGCAGCGAGCACGCTGATGCAGCCACCGGCGCGCATGGCCGCGGCCGCCTGACCCAGTGCGGCCGCGGGGTCCTCGACGACCTCCAGCACGCTGTGGCAGAGCACGAGGTCGCAGCTGCCCGGCGCCACCACTTCCGACAGCGTCGCCAGATCACCTTGCCGGGCGTGGACCCAGTCGCACACGCCCGCTTCGGCGGCCCGGCGCCCCAGGGCTGCCAGCGAGTCCGGGCTGGGATCGACGACGGTGACCTGGTGGCCCAGCTGAGCCAGCGGGACGGCGAATCCCCCGGTGCCGCCGCCGGCATCCAGCACGGCGAGTGGTCCGTCGGCGGCTCGGCTGTCGAGCTCGGCCTGCAGCGCTGCCCACACCACCGCGGTGCGCACCGAGATGCGGTGCCGCGACGAGGGACTATCCGGCACGGCGGCCTCCTTGCGGGCGCAGCGGCGGTACGGCGGCGGGTGCCCGAGCAGGGGCGGCGGACGGACACGGCGGCGGAAGCACCGCGCACCCCAACCGGGCCACCGGACCCGCCGGACCCGTATCGGCAGCCTAATGAGGCCGCCGCGGGAACCGGTGGGTTGGTTGACCGGGGACCGTGGGCTGGGGGTAGCGCTGCCAGCCGGAGATCAGCCACCGGAGCTGCCCGGACTGGAGTGCCAGAGTCGTCGCGGTGCCCCCGCGTCGCCGGACGGACGGACGTCGGCGTACGGCGACGGGCCGGTCGGTGCACCGACGGGGGCTGCACCGGTGGATCCAGCACGGGTGGGTGCCGGGGTCATCACCGGACGGGTGGAGCGGCTCTCGGCCGCGCCGTGGACGGCCTGCTCCGTCACCATCGCCGGTCGGTTCATCGCCGCCTGGACCGCGACCGCTCCGCCGCGGCGCCACGCGGCCTGCAGGGCGGGCAACTCCCAGCACCCGGTTGCCTGCATCGACACCCCGCGCGGACCGGTCCGCCGAATGCGGCCGCGGATGACGAGCAGCCAGCAGTGGAAGACCGTCGAGGCGTAGCCCACCTGGGCGTCTTCGAAGAACGTCGCATCGAGCGGTCCAGTGGCGTCGTCGAGGGTGACGAACACGACCCGCCGCCCGGACCGGATCGGCGGAGTCTGGGTGGCCACCTTGACTCCGGCGACGAGCACCTCCTGCCGACTGCGACAGCGCAGCAGGTCGCGGGCCCGGGTCATACCCAGGGCCTGCAAGAACGGCTCGTAGAAGTCCAGGACATGCCGGCTGGCATCGAGCCCGAGGACGGCGAGCTCGGCGCGCACCCGCTCGGCATCGGTCATCTCCGCCAGCCCGCTGGGTCGGATCTCGGCCGGGTCGTCGCCGAGGTCGAAGGCGAGCTGGACGTCGACCGGGGCCGGCGGCCGCGGAGCCTGGGACTGCCGGGCGGCCAGGTCCCGGATCCGGGAACCGTCGGTGTCCGCAGACCGCGCGACGGTGGCCAGACTGCCCGACCCGCGGCGAACGGCGCGGGTCCAGGTATCGAGCTCGATCACCTGCAGCAGCAGGTCCCGGCGGGTCACGGCACCTCGGCGCCGGACCGGAGCCGGAGAGCCCAGCCCGTAGAGGGAGTCGAACGCTCCGGCGACGACGATCCGCTCGATGACCGGCCGGGAGACGGCGGCCCGGTGCCAGAAGTCCGACAGCGAGGCATATGGCCGCCCGGCGACGATCCGCGCGGTCTCCGCAGCGCTGATCCCCTTGACGTCGGCGAGGCCAAGTCGGATGCCGTAGGCCCGAGCGTCCGGACCGACCGGCGGCGCCGGTCGCGGCGGGGCGTCCAGGATTCCCGGCGGCGGTTCGTCGAGGACCCCGACCCGCTCCACCCGGTACTCCGGGTCGGAGCGGTTGACGTCCAGCGGCAGCACGGCGATGCCGAACTGCCGGGCGTCGTCGAGGATCAGCCGCTTCGGGTACATCCCCGGGTCGTGGGTGAGCACCCCGGCGAGGAACGCCGCCGGGTGGTGCGCCTTCAGCCACGCCGACTGGTAGGTCGGCAGAGCGAACGCGGCCGCATGCGCCTTGCAGAACCCGAAGGACCCGAACGCCACCAGCACCGTCCAGGCCCGTTGCGCCAGATCGGCGTCGTAGCCGGCGGCGAGCACCGCCGGGACGAACTGGGCTCGGATCTCCGGGTGTGCCTCCGGGTTGCCCAACGCCCGGCGCACCTCGTCCGCCTCGGCCAGCGAGCACCCGGTCAACGCCGCGACGATGCGCAGCACCTGCTCGTGGAAGACCACGACGCCGGAGGTTTCGGTGAGCGCCGGGGTGAGGTCGGGATGCAGGTAGTCGGGTGGCCGCCAGCCGTGCCGCGCCTGCAGGAACGGCGTGACCATGTCGCTCTTCACCGGCCCGGGGCGGAACAGCGAGATGTCGATGATGAGGTCGGCGAACGACTCCGGCGCGAACTTCCCGACCAGCTCCCGCTGGCCGGGTGACTCGATCTGAAAACAGCCCAGGGTCCGGGTGGACTGGACCAGTCGGAAGGTCTCCGGGTCGTCGCGCGGTACGGCGTCGATGTCGATGTCGATGCTGTCGACCCGCTTGACCTCGGCGACCGCGTGCGCCATCGCCGACTGCATCCGGATCCCGAGCACGTCGAGCTTGAGCAGGCCGAGGTCTTCGACGTCGTCCTTGTCGAACTGGCTCATCGGGAACCCGAGCCAGCTCGCCTCCACCGGGGTGCGGTCGAGCAGCGTCGCGTCCGAGAGCAGGACCCCGCACGGGTGGACGGCGATGTGACGGGGCAGCCCGTCGAGCCGCTCGACCAGCCGGAAGAGCAGGTCGAGCCGGCCACCGCTGGTGCCGCCGCCGTCCCCGCCGCTTCCTCCGCCGCCGAGCCCGCTGGCGCGCAGCTCCGGCAGGTCCCGCAGCGCCGCCCGCACCTGGCTGGCCCGGATGTGCGGGAACGCCTTCGCCACGGCGTCGATCTCCCCGGGCGGCAGGCCGAGCGCCGCGCCCACGTCCCGGATGGCGTGTCGCGCGCGGTAGGTGTCCATCATCGACACGCAGGTGCAGCGCTCCCCGCCGTACCGGGTGAGGATGGCCTCGTAGACCTCGGTACGTCGGGCCGACTCCACGTCGACGTCGATGTCCGGCAGTGCCGCCCGCAGCGGGGACAGGAACCGCTCCATCAGCAGGCCGTAGCGCAGCGGGTCCACGTCGGAGATGCCGAGCAGGTAGTTGACCAGGCTGCCCGCCCCCGACCCGCGCGCGGCACAGCGCACGCCGAGGCTCTTGATCAGGTCGACGACGTCGGCAACGGTGAGGAAGTACGCCGGATAGCCCAGCGACCCGATGACCGTGAGCTCCTCGTCGAGCCGGGTACGGGCGGAGTCGGTGGCAGACAGGCCGCGGCGGCCGAAGCCGGCCTCGCACCGGCCGCGCAGCGTCTCCTCCGCCGGTCGGTCGGTCGGCCCGGTGCCGTCGAGCTCCGGGAAGTGCACGGTGCCGATGCCGAGGTCCACCCTCGGGTCGACGGCGCACCGGTCGGCGACCGCCCGCGCCCGAGCGAGCAGAGTCCGCCGCCCGGACTCGCCGATGCCGGCCAGGGTGGCGAGCTCCCCAGCAACCTCGGCCATCTCCTTGCCGGACTTCAGGTATCCCTCGGCGTTGCCCCGGTCGACGTGGCGGGGATCGAGGACCACCAGCCGGCGGGCCGCGTCGAGCACGTCAGCGGTGGGTCCGTCCGTGCGGTCGACGTGCCGGACGGCGTTGGTGAGCACTGTCGAGACGCCCTGCTCGGCCGCGAAGCCGACGGCGCGCGCCGCGCGGACGGCGTCGCCGCGGCCCCGGTGGGAGACCAGCTCGACTACCAGATCGGTCTGCGCCACCACGGCCCGCCAGCGGTCGAGGTGCCCGCGGGCCAAGTCAGGACGGCGGACGGCGAGCGCGCGGCCGACGTCGGAGTCCGGCCCGAGCAAAACGAACACTCCGCCCGCGGCCGCGTGCTCGGCGATCAGGTCAGAACTGCAGACCGGCCGGCCCCGCTCGCCGGCGAGATGGGTTGCGCTGACCAGTCGGCACAACGCGGCCCATCCCCCGGCATGCTGCGCAATCAGCGTCACCCGAGGGTGCCGCGGGTCGACGAACGCGCCCCCGCGGGCGGGGGTGCGTCGGCGTGGACCTTCGCCGGACCCTCCCGCCACCGCCAGGTCCACGCCGAAGATCGGCCGAAGTCCGGCCGACATGCACGCCTTCGCGAACTTGACCGCTCCATAGAGGCCGTCGCGGTCGGTGAGGGCGAGCGCGTCCATGCCGTGCTCCGCGGCGCGCTCGACCAGGACGTGCGGATGGGAGACGCCATAGCGCAGCGAGTAGCCGGACGCGACGTGCAGATGGACGAACGGGTCGGACATCAGGTGTCACCCGGTCCGACCGCGCGCGCCCGACGGCACCGCGACCCCCGGCAGGACCGGCTGGTGGGTCAACCCGAGGGTGACCTCGACGACCGCGAGGAACGCCTCGGCGTCCCGGAGCAGGTCGTCGGCCTCGCGGTCCGACACCGCCCGCGGCAGCCCGGCCTCGGCCGCGGCGCGCTTGGCGGCTCCCGCAGCGAAGAACGCCGCCCACTCCTCGAGCTCCGGCGCGATCGCGGGCAGCAGCACCCAGACACTGGTGGGCCGGCTACGCCGCGGCCCCGGTCGGTCCGGTTGGACCCGCGCGGCCAGGACGGCCGCCGCCGCGCGGAGCGCCGCCAGATGCGCGGTAGCGTAGCGCTCGGGCGCCCGGGTCAGGCCGGCCGCCTCGACCAGCCCGCGCCGCGCCGCGCCGAGCAGCGTGGCGGCGGATCTGCCGGTGGCAGGGCTGGCTCCCACGGGTTTGGCACTGGCGGCCTGGCCGCGAGCGGCAGCCAGCCGGGCGTCAGCTAGCCGGGTCGGGGTGCCGGGCGGAGTCGATAGCATGGAGGACACCTCGTCAGTCCAGGGCTCGGGCAACTGTCCAGCTGCCGGCCGACCAGTCGAAGCACAGGTCATAGACCCCGGCGCCGCCCGGCCGCCCCGCCGTCGCCTCGACCCGCCAGTACTCCCGCTCGCCGTCGTCAACGGACGCCGGCCCCGTAGCGGCGCCGACATCAGGCGCGAGCTCACCCCAGGCCCGTTGCGCCCACTTCGGGGAGGCCGGGATTGGGGCGACCACCAGCTCAGCTGCCCGGGCACTCTTGGCGCCACCTAGACCGGGAGACGGGTGCCCGCCGGTGGCTCGGGAGCCAGTCTCTCCAGACGACAGCGCGGTCGCCGCAGCCGCGCGCCACCACTGGCCGGACTCGGTCCAGTGGGCCTGGATGACTTGGACGACGTAGTGCCGGCCACGCCAGCCGAACTGCGTCGGCACGTCATCGTGTCGCTGCACCTGCACCAGGTCGGCGTACAACCGGGTCATCACTACTCCTTTCCTTCCCCATGCGTCTGCGCAGTTGCGTCCGCGCCAGGTAGGCCGCGGGTGCCGGGGGAAGGCGGCGTCGGCGGCACCGGCCCGGGTGGGACGCTTCCCCACGTCACACCCGGGCCAGCACCTCCGCCGCGGCGCACGGGGGTCTAGCACCGTGCGCCGGACGAAGGGGCTCCAAGCCCCACCGTCAGCGCCGGAGACCCGCGAGAGCCCCGGCGCCGGGTTGGCGATGATCGAACAGATGTTCGAGTCAGAAGTCAGAGTAAACCCTCACTCCGACAAAACCGTCAACCGCGAATACCCGAAGACCCCAACCGCGGCCGACCGGCATGGCAGGTCGGCCGCCGCCGACCGCGCTGGATCGCATCAGTCGCTGGTCTCGCCAGGTTCACCCATTCGATGCTCAAGGCGGCGGGGGCGAGCCGCCGAGGTAGCCAACGAGTGCGCCGCGGCTGGAGGGCATCCGGCCTTTCCCGGTGCGCGCACGGGGTGGCGGTTGCCGTGTCCGGTCCTGGGCTGTCGGGTCTTGCGGCGTTCGCTCGGCGGCACCGGTAGGTGACCGGCGCGACAGTGCTCGCCGTGTTGACGGTGAGTACCCGGTTGGGTCGGCAGTGGCCACGGCGCCAGCGGAGTCACCGCCCGCAGCGACCGCACCGACGACGGCGACGCCCAGCCCGTCCGATCCCACTCCGGCACCGACTCCCGCAGCTCCGGCGCCAACGGCAGCACCCACGCCGACGCCTGCCGCAACGCCACCGGTGGACGACGTGGCCGCCGCGGCGGCCCAGGCCAGGGCGTCGGGTAAGCGGGTGGAGGTCGTGTCCAAGGAGACCGGGTCCTCGACGACCTGGGCCGAGCCGTCCGGGAAACTGACCACGTCGCTGCTCGCGGCACCGGTCCGGGTCCGCCGTGGTACCGGCTGGGTGCCGGTGGACACGACCCTGGTGGCCGGCACCGGTCCGGCCGCGGGCAGCACGCTCGCCGGCAGCAGCACCTGGGTGCGCCGGCAGCCCACACACACCGATCGGCGCGGCCGCAGCCGAACCCGGCCGACCTCGCCACGGACACCTCGGGCCCGGGCCCACCCCC